>CAZHRL010000142.1:0-3578 GCA_964534815.1 uncultured Dehalococcoidales bacterium
ATCAGCCTGATTCAAGCCTGCTTTTTTATGAGCAAACAGATATTCCGCGAAAAGAACTTCAGCGGCAAGCGGTAGGAGCTTTCCGGGAAGGAACGGAGCAGCGCAAAGCCTGCCTGCTTCACCAGCTTTTCCAGCTCAGGGTAAGTGAACAAATAATAATAGCGGTAAATGGTCTCGTCTCTGGTACGCCAGGGCACCATCATCTCCTTCGATTTAAACCAGAACCTCGGCTGCCAGCGATTCCACACGGTGATGAAGGCTTCGCCACCCGGCTTCAAGACCCGCCTTAGTTCATCCAGTGCCTTCAGCCTTTCTTCTTCGCTCTTTAGATGGTGATAGGTAGCTACCGCAATTGCCCAGTCGAAGGCGCCGCTGACATAGGGAAGATGGCAGACATCAGCCAGCGTTAAGCGGACATCAAAGCTGAATTTTTTGGCGTACTTTCGAGCGAAGTTGAGCATCCCCGCTGAGAAGTCCACGCCATATAGCTCAAAGCTCTCCTTAAAGGGCAAAAAGTCGGGCCCATGAGCACAGCCGAGGTTAAGCAGTTTACCTTTCTGCCACCGCTGTGCCAGATTCTCCAACTCGCGGCGAAATATCGACCAGTGCCGGAAGCCATACCAGCCCGGCGCTATCTGATTGAAGACATCCCGGGACGCTTCATTCATTTTCCAAATTCCGACGATTTGGGACGGCGCACCAGCAGGATAGCCACTGTACCGATAACATAAGCAATGAGAAAGATGATAAAAGCCCAGCGATAAGAGCCCAGAGTATCGTGAACGTAGGCTGCCATCAGGGCGCCGCCAGCGCTACCACAGTACTGGGCGAAGTTGAGGGCGCCAAAGATGACACCGTAGGAGACCAGCCCGAAGCTGGCGCTGGTCAGCACGGACATGGTGGGCAGCCAGTTGCCAATGCCCAGCCCAAAGAAGATGGCGTAAAAGAACAGCATGGCTACCGAAGATGTTGGCTTTACGCTCATTAGAATGATGAGACCTGACGCCTGGAAGACAAGCCCGATAGCACAGGCGTATTTTGCCGGCATAAGGTCGCAGAGCCAGCCAAAGAGAAACTTGCCGATGGCACTCCCCAGACCAACAACACCCAGGGTGGTAACGGCGGCGACCACGGGGAAACCAATGTCTTCGAGATAGGGCACCTGATTCTGGGTGATGCCGCCCTGACACAAGCCATTGGTAAAGTAAGATACCGCCATCAGCCAGAAGGCAGAGGTGGCTAATGCCAGGTGCAGCGTCAGTCCGCGAGACAACAATTTGACAGTTCCAGACTTTTCAGCGACATCGGGGGAGGCAGCACCATCAGGGTAGAGCCCGAGGTCGGCAGGTTTCTCCTTTATCACCAGAAGCACGAGAGGAATAAGCACCCACATGAAGCCCGCCAGAGCGAGATAGGCTGCCCGCCAGCCGAAGCTGGGGATGAGGTAACCGCCAACAAGGGGCGCCAGGGCAAAGCCCCCCACACCCACCCCGGTTGACGCGATGCCAATAGCCAACCCCCTCCTTTTTTTGAACCATTTTGAGACTACGGCACTTGAAGGAACGGTGCCCATCGCTGCCATACCTAAACTGATAACAGCATAGCCAAGGTAAAACAGCCAGAGGTCGTGCATGACACTGAGCAGAACAAAGCCAATCCCGCCAATGAGCGAGCCAAAGGCAATGATTTTCCTCGTCCCGTAGCGGTCAACCAGTCTGCCCACAAAGGGTGAAGTGGCGCCCATGGTAAGGAATAAAACAGTCCAGGCAATCATTATCTCGCTGCGGCTCCAGCCCAGCTCTCTCTGAAGAGAGGTAACAAAGAGACTGAAGCTGTAAAATCCCGTCCCGGAGAAAATAAACAGGCAGAAAAAGGCAACGACCACTATCCAGTATCCATAGAAAATTCGGGGCTTTTGCGAGGGCATCTCTTCTCTCACCCTTCAAAATCGATATACTAATCTTAACACAAAATTCGACCAGATTTTGGGACAAATGGTTTCGTTCTGCTTTGGTTGATAATCATGTACGACCCTATCCCCTTACCCCTTCCCCTGTTAGGGGAAGGGGAGAATTTTTAAGGAGGGGGCGAAGCCCCCTCCTAATCCACACTCCCCCTCTCGAAGGACTAAACACCATGTCATATGCGCTAGGCTTATTGCCCTCCATTTCGAGAGGGATGTTGGCCAACAAATCAAAATGATAACCTTTCCCCGAACTACCAGGTTTGAGGGTCGCATGAAGGTCGAAAAGCTCCGCGAATCTAGCTCTAACATCATCCGGGGCCTTGGCTAACTCATCAGCTATTCCCCCTGTCCAATATTCGGCCAGTTTCTTAAAAGTAGCCCTGTCCGGGGGCGCCGGCTCGTCCCTAAACTGCTCTATTCTGCCCAGCTGTTCATTTAATAGGCTCTCCTCTGACTTAAGTTGCCTGTGTGCCACCCTCAGTTCGTCAGCTTTCGATGTTAGCCGTGAGTAGCGTAACCTCTTTGTAACTGGGTAGCCAAGTCGCCTAAACAGTTCCTTTTCTAATTGTTTCGCCCGTTTTTCAAGGTTCGCTGACCCCTGGGGAGGGTACGTGGGTGGTGTCTCAACCCTAGTAAAGAAAGCACAGTCTTGAGGTGGCCTCTGTGAGGGTGGCAATGCGCTGGAGACCGCATAGCCAATCACCTTTCGGGAATAGGCATCCAGTAACTTATTGGACTATTCGACTAGGGTCTCTCCAACTGCCGTCGTCTTGATAGGTCGTCCTCTCTTGAAGAGCTTGCGTACACTATGGTCTGGCGGCAGGAGCATCACATAATCAGTGTCTGGGAATTCTGCAAATCGGCGCTCCCACTCTTTTCGAGACTTCGGCAACAACGGTTGCCTCTTGAACCAAAATAGTCTGTCAGCTTCGTCCCATACCTCGGGCGGGTAGATACGCTTGCCCTTGAAATCAAGATGGTCGTCCTCTTTGAAGCCAAACGGGAACGGAAACCAGGTCGGGAGAACCAACTTATCGAATTTGAACCCGATGGCAGTCTCGTAGGTCGCGTACACACAGCAAAGCCAATATAGTTCAAAAAGGGCGCATGGCGGGAAACCCAGGTTAGTCAACGCTTTCTTCGCGGCACTTTTCAGCTGCGTAAGGCTTGGTGTGGGTACGCCAGAGCCCCTTATAACTTTTCGTCCTTTAGCGACCGATTCTAGCCATGGTTCCCATCTGTGCAAAACTCGCTCAAACATCATGGCGTTACGTACAACCTTTGGCGGTCGGTTCGATTTCTTGGGCGGCATATTGGCACCTTCGGATACTACACGTTGTTTTATTAGAAAATCTATTTAACGTGTGGTTCAATAATGAGTAAGTATAAGGCAGCTACTAGGTAAGTGCAAGAGAGGTGAATATGGAACGTACCCTGACCGTTAGCGAGGCTGCGAGAGAACTCGGTCGGTCGGAGCGGTGGTTACGAGAAGCCGAGAAAAGAGGGCGGATTCCTAAAGCCCGCAGAGACTTGAACAAGTGGCGGGTCTACACACAAGAGGACTTGAGCCGCCTAAGGGAACTTCTTGTCCCTAGCACAGAGAGCGAGGTTC
>CAZHRL010000143.1:0-3566 GCA_964534815.1 uncultured Dehalococcoidales bacterium
GAGATATCCAGGTGGCTATCCCGGCAGGGACTAAAAAGACGCCGCGCTCCACCATGCCGGAGCTTAAGGTTGAGGAAAGGCGGAGCAATTACAGAGAAGTCACGCTGGGTTTCACGAAAGAAATGGCTATTGCCGAAGCCAAGCGCTGTCTCAGCTGCGCTGTCTGCTCTGAATGCCGCCAGTGCGAGACTGTCTGTCTGCCAAAGTGTATCAACCATGACATGAAAGAGGAAGAACTAGAGTTGGACATTGGCGCTATTTTACTCGCCACGGGGCATGACTTCTTCCATGCACCGTTATTACCTCAGTACAATTACGGGCGCTTCCCGAACATTATTGAAAGTATGGAATTTGAAAGGCTTTGCTCAGCTAGTGGACCTACAGGTGGAAAGGTTACCTTGGCTAATGGCAAGATGCCGGAATCAGTAGCCATCATCCACTGCGTGGGCAGCCGTGATTCCCATTCCAATAGCTACTGCTCCAGATTATGCTGTATGCATGCCATGAAGCAGGCTCATCTGGTCAAAGAGAAAACCGGCGCTCAAGTCTACGAGCTGTACATAGACATCCGGGCATCCGGAAAAGGGTATGAGGAGTTCTACGAGCGCGTTCAGCGTGAAGGAGTGCTGTTCATTCGGGGACGCGGCGCCGAAGTTGTCAAACACGGCGACCAGCTGGTGGTAAAAGCTGAAGAAACCGGTCTGGGACGCCCTATCACCCTGCCCGTAGACCTAGTTATATTAAGCACAGGCATGGTGGCGAGGCGTAACAGCGGCGCTGTGGCCAACACATTCCACATCACACGCGATCAGCATGGTTTCTTCATGGAATCTCACCCCAAGCTAAAGCCATTCCACACTAACACCGATGGTATTTTCCTGGCCGGGACATGCCAGGCACCGCGCGATATTCCCGATACTGTAGCCCATGCCAGCGCCGCCGCCGCCGAGGTGCTGTCACTGCTGGCTCGAGGCAAAGTAACTATCGAGCCTCTGACTGCTCAGATAAACCCGGAGCGGTGTTCCGCCTGTCGCGTTTGTATCTCTCTCTGCCCTTACCAGGCTATCAGCATTGATGGTACAGATAGCAAGAAAGAGGCGGAAGTCAATGAGGTGCTCTGCAAAGGTTGCGGTGTCTGTGTCGCAGCCTGTCCGGCCGGCGCTATAACCACCAAGCACTTTACAGACCAGCAAATCCTTGCCCAGATTGAGGGAGTTTTAGCAACATAGACCAGGAGGGATAAATTATGTCTGTTCAGTTTGAGCCGAGGATTGTGGGATTCCTGTGTAACTGGTGCTCCTATAGCGGAGCGGACCTGGCAGGGACTTCCCGTCTTAAATATCCGCCTAATATAGATATCATTCGCGTCATGTGCAGCGGCCGGGTAGACCCCCAGTTTGTCCTCATGGCTTTTCAGAAGGGTGCTGATGGTGTGCTCATCTGCGGTTGCCACCCTGGCGATTGCCATTATAGCGAGGGAAATTACAAGGCAGGACGCCGGATACCCCTGCTAAAGAAGATGCTATCTCAACTGGGCATCGAGGAAGGCCGCGTGCGCCTCGAATGGGTATCGGCCTCGGAAGGCGAGCGTTTTGCGGCTGTCGTCAATGACATGACAGAGCAGGTAAGAAAGCTAGGTCCATTCCGTCAGAATGGTGGAGGTGAAAATGGCTAAAGCAAAGTTGGCTCTCTACTGGGCGGCAAGTTGTGGCGGCTGCGATGTAGCCGTGCTGGACACAAATGAAAAGATACTGGATATAGCTGCTCTGGCCGATATCGTGCTCTGGCCGATAGCGGTAGACTTCAAGTACCATCATATTGAAGCCATGAAGGATGGGGAAATAGACCTGTGCCTTTTCAACGGGGCTATCAGAAATTCGGAGCAGGAAAAAATTGCCAGGCTCCTACGCAGCAAGTCAAAAGTGATGATAGCCTTTGGCTCTTGTGCCTGCTTTGGGGGTATACCGGGGCTGGCGAATCTCACCAACCGCGCCGAGATATTCGAGAGGGCTTATGTAGAAGTACCCTCAATGGCGAACGCCGATAGGACTTTCCCGCAGACCTTGACGAAGGTCAAAGAAGGCGAGCTTGAACTCCCCGAGTTTTATGATACGGTATCTACCCTGGCTCAGATAATCAAAGTGGAATATTTTATTCCCGGCTGTCCGCCACCGGTTGATTTAATACTAACAGCCGTTAACGCCTTTGCCACGGGTACATTACCTCCGGTAGGGGCGATAATCGCCTCTGAAAAGACACTCTGTGACGAATGTGACCGGGTTAAAGAAGATAAAAAGATAAACAGGATTGTCAGACCCCATCAGATTATTCCTGACGATAAGAAGTGTCTTCTGGAGCAGGGGATTATATGCTGCGGTCCGGCTACCAGGGGAGGCTGCGGACAGAGGTGTTTGAAAGCGAATATGCCCTGCCGTGGGTGTTTTGGACCGCCGCCCGGGGTGATTGACCAGGGGGCAAAGATGCTTAGTGCCATTGCCTCCATCTATCAGGGCAATGATGAAGAAGGCGTCAATCATCTGATAGATGAGGTACTCGACCCTGTAGGCACTTTCTATCGTTTCGGCCTGCCGGATTCCATGCTGAAACGCAGACGCATACCGCAGGCGCAACAGGAGGGCAAGAAGTGAAAAAGGTTACTATTGACCCGATAACCAGACTGGAAGGCCACGGCAAGATAGAGATATTTCTCAATGACCAGGGCAGCGTGGAGAATGCCTACCTCCAGATACCGGAACTGAGGGGTTTTGAGAAATTCTGCGAGGGAAGGCTGGTAGAAGAGATGCCCCGGATAACGCCCCGCATCTGCGGGGTCTGCCCCGGAGCCCACCATATGGCATCGACCAAGGCGCTGGATGCAGTCTACCATGTGGACCCGCCCCTGGCCGCTAAAAAGCTCAGGGAGCTATTCTATTGCGCTCACATGCTGCATTCGCATATCGCCCACTTCTATGCGCTGGCGGCGCCCGATTTCGTCCTCGGCCCCGATAGCGACCCGGCGCAGCGGAATATACTGGGCGTCGTGGCCAAGGTAGGGCTCAGTATCGGCGGAGAGGTGATAAAACACCGCGCCTATGCCCAGGATATTCAAGCGGTTATCGGCGGTAAAGCAACCCATCCTGTCTGCGGCCTGCCGGGAGGGATGAGTAAAGCTATAACTGAGGAAGAGCGGAAAGACTTTGAGATAAAGGCTAAGTCTCTTGTGGAGTTTGCCAAGTTTAGCCTGAAGCTGTTTGATGACGTCGTGCTGGCGAATAAGACATACCTGGGACTCATCACCGGCAATGTCTATGAAATGAAGAGCTACTATATGGGTCTGGTCGATGCCAATAATAAGGTTAATTTTTATGATGGCGACATCCGCGTGGTTGACCCGGACGGTAAAGAGGTGGCTAAGTTCAAGCCGGCCAACTATCTGGACTATATTGCCGAGCATACCGAGCCGTGGTCATATCTAAAGTTCCCCTACCTGAAGAAAGTCGGATGGAAAGGATTCGTTGAGGGTAAAGATAGCGGGATTTACCGGGTGGCACCCTTAGCCCGGCTGA
>CAZHRL010000144.1:0-3564 GCA_964534815.1 uncultured Dehalococcoidales bacterium
TTTCAGATTGATGTCGCCGGTGTAGAGTGCCTTACCGATAATAGCGCCCTCTGCGCCGAGCTGCCTCAGCATTCTGAGGTGGTTCAATTTCGAAATGCCGCCCGAGGCAATCACCGGCAATTTTATAGCATTCAGTAGCTCAGCGAAGGCGGCAAAATTTGGCTCGGTGAGGGTGCCATCACGCTTGATGTCGGTATAGATGAAGCGCCTCACGCCGAGCTTAACCATTGACCGGGCGAATTCGATTGTCCCCAGACCTGTTTCCTGCCGCCAGCCGTGTGTGGCAACGCGCCCTTCCCAGGTATCAATGCTCACGATAATCGCTTCGTCGAACCGCTGGCACGCCTCCTTGACCAGATTGGGGTCTTCCACGGCGGCTGTGCCCAGGATAACGCGCTCTATGCCTGCTTTGAGCAACTGCTCAATCGTTCCCATCTGGCGGATGCCACCGCCAAGCTGGGTGGGAATCAGGATGCTGCCAGCGATGTCTTTGATGATATCGAGGTTAACCAGCTTGCCCTGAACGGCACCATCAAGGTCAACGATGTGCAGTCTGGGCGCGCCCATTGCTTGCCAGCGCAGGGCGACCTCCACCGGGTCGTCAGAGAATACGGTCTCCTGACTGTAATCACCCTGGTAGAGGCGAACGCACCTCCCCTGTTTAATATCTATTGCCGGTATTATGTCTATTTCCCACCCCTTTACAGGTTAATATTGGAATACTTCCGCCACGGCCTGGCGAGGAATGCTTTGTTATCTTTGTTCTTGTTCTCCAGAAGGTCGAGCGCCTGATTGATTACCTTTCTGGTATCGCCGGGCATGATGACATCATCAATATAGCCACGCTCAGCGCCGCAATACGGATTTTCATAGAGGTCGCTGTATTCCTTTATCCTCTTGGCTCGTGTCTCCTCTGGATTCTTCGATTCCTTTATCTCCTTGGCGAAGATGACGCTGGCAGCAGTTTCGGCACCAACGATGGTCACGCGGCCTGTGGGCCAGGCAAAGACGAGGTCAGCCCCGATGCCCTTGTCCAGCATCCCGTAATGGGCGCCGGCGTAGGACTTTCTCAGGATAATGGAAATGAGCGGCGTTGTGGCATCCGCCCAGGCGAAGAGCAGTTTGGCACCGTGGCGCAGGATGCCCTTCCAGTCCTGGTCGGAGCCAATCATGTAGCCCGGGCAATCGCCCAGAGCCACTACCGGTATATTGAAAAGGTCGCAGAACCGGGCAAACCTGGCGCCTTTGTCGGCAGCATCAACATCGATGATTCCGGCAGCGTGCATCGGCTGGTTTGCCCAGATGCCTACCGGACGGCCATCAAAGCGGGCAAAGCCGGTGATGACACTCTTGGCGTGATACTTCAATGTCTCGAAGAAGTAGCCATCGTCAACGATGGCGTGAATCACCTTGTATATATCATAGGGCTGGTTTGGTCGGTCAGGGATGATGGTATCCAACTCAGGACATTTCCGCCACGGGTCATCACTGGTCTTGAGACGGGGCGGCGTATCCTTGTTGTTGGAGGGCAGGAAAGCGAGAAGCTCCTTAGCCTTGTCCAGAGCATCCTTATCGTCCTCAGCGATGACGTGAGTCTGTCCCGATTTAATGGCGTGTGCTTTCCAGCCACAGAGTTCTTCCAGGCTGATTTCTTCCCCGAGCTGTGTCTTGACAAAGGCGGGACCGGCAATCCCCATAAAGCCAGTCTTGCGGCACTGGATGAGGAAGTCCTGCATAATGGGATGGTAAGCTTGTCCGCCCAGGCAGGGACCCATGAGCAGGGCGAGCTGCGGGATAATACCTGATGCCCGGATTTGCGCCTTAAATAGATGACCGTATATTTCCAGGGTATCCATTCCTTCCTGGAGTCGGGCGCCGCCGGAGTCATTCATGCCTACGACGGGCCAGCCGTTTTCCTTGGCGATTTCAATAGCTCTGATTTCCTTCAAGCCGTGATATTCACCGAAGGTGCCGGCCATTGCCATGTAGTCCTCGGCAAAGGCGGCAACATATCTCCCATTGACCTTACCGTAGCCAGTTACCACTCCTTCGGCCGGTATCTCCCTATCCGCCATGCCGAAGTGGATGGTGCGGTGTTTAACAAACAGGCCTACTTCGCAGAAAGTCCCCGGGTCAAAGAAATACTCTATCCTCTCCCGGGCAGTCCACTGGCCCTCCTTATGGCGTTTTTCTATCGCCTCGGGGCCAGCCATAGCTGTTATCTTCGCTCTCTTCTTCTGGTACTCTTCAATTAGCTCTTTTGTTGTCGTCATCTGGCTATCTCTCCTCCTTCTCGCTCGAAATTTAGTTTAATGACATGCTGGGGGGAAACCGCTTTATTATAACATTATCGCTGGACAGAGAGAAACGCGGTTCTGCTTGAGGTTGCTGTGCCGTCCTTCTGGGGAAGGACTCCTCGCAATGACGAGGGTGCCGTTCGTTTTTGGTCGGTATTTCGTTTGACCTCATCCCCTCCCCTTCCCCTGCCAGGGGAAGGGGAGGGGGGATAGGGTCTGTATATGATTAGCAACCAAAAGAGAACGATACCAAACCAGCACACTTCCTTGACATATCTTGTAGCAGGTTGTTAAACTGTCGTTGCTATAGCTTTGCCTTATCATCAAATTCCTCCTGAGGAGTTCTGTTGAAAAGAGAAACATCGCCGCCTCATCCTCAAGCAGCAAAGCCCTTCCGCAAAGGTCTGGTTCAAATCTATACCGGCGACGGCAAGGGCAAGACCACGGCGGCTCTGGGAACAGTCATCCGTGCCCTGGGGCATGGACTGAGGGTCTATATTGCTGTCTTTATGAAGGGAGACTACCCCTACGGCGAGTGGGACTTCCTCTCGAAGCAGCCCAACATCAAAATTGACCGCTTTGGACTGCGTACTTTTTGTGACCCCCAAAACCTCAAGCCTGAAGAAATCGAGCAGGCACGTCAGGCTTTAGCCGCCGCTCGTGAGGCAATGCTCAGCGGCAACTATGACCTGGTGGTTCTGGATGAAGTGAACGTAGCTGTTGGCTGGAAGCTAATCGAGTTAGAGGAAGTGCTCAAGCTGATTAAGGAAAAGCCGGGGAATGTGGAGCTTATTCTCACCGGGCGCCGCGCTGACCCCAGACTGATTCAGGAAGCCGACCTGGTGACAGAGATGCTCAATATCAAACATCCCTACGAGCAAGGAATCAAGGCACGCCAGGGAGTTGAGTATTAAATAAGTGCGCTAAGGAGGGGTCTATGAAGGTAACGCTGAGTGTTATCAAGGCTGATGTTGGTGGCTATGTAGGGCATTCCGAGTCTCATCCTGATGTTTTAGCCAAGGCAGGGGAATGCATGGAAAAGGCGAAAAAGGAAGGGTTGTTGCTCGATTATCATGTCACCAAGTGTGGCGATGACTTACAGCTAATCATGACCCACCGGCATGGTGAAAACAACGAGAAAATCCATAAGTTAGCCTGGGACACCTTTGTTGAGGGCACCAAGGTGGCGAAAAAGCTGAAGCTTCATGGCGCCGGACAGGATTTGCTCGCGGATGCTTTCTCAGGTAACGTGCGGGGTATGGGTCCT
>CAZHRL010000145.1:0-3553 GCA_964534815.1 uncultured Dehalococcoidales bacterium
TGGTTGCCTGTCAGGTAGCCAAGCATAAGTTTAAGGTGCCCCGCACCATCGCTCGCATCCGAAATCCGAGGAACGAAGTCCTCTTTAAGAAACTGGGTATTGATGCTACGGTGAGCACGACGACTCTTATCCTCGAGCACATCGAAGAGTTGATGCCCTCGCATCCGCTGACTCACCTCTTAATGATTCGAGATAAGGGGCTGGAGATTGTTGAAGTAAAAATTTCCCCCGAATCGGCTACGGTAGGCAAAGCAGTAAGAGAGCTTTCGCTTCCTTCTGAGAGCATTTTAGCCCTGGTTATCCGCAAGGAGCAAAAGCCGATTGTGCCTGCGCCTGATACCGTCCTTCAGGCTGAAGACCAAGTAATCGCCGTTACCACACCGGAATCGGAAGAGGCGTTACGCGCTGCCCTGCGTGGCGCCTGACAGTTCAAGTTTTATTTCTGAAAAATCCCTTTAGGGATTGTTTAAGAACACCATCACGCCCCGTCATTGCGAGTCCTATCTTTCGAGTTGCTGAATGACCTCCCTTTAACCGTTTGACGGGAGCGCCTTTTTGTTGTATTGTGAGCCCCAGCACTGCTGTGAGGAGGTCTCCCGTGGCAACGAACAGACTCTGGGCGCTGATTGCTCTTCTCCTTGTGGTGGTTATTCTTATTAGCGGTATGGTTGCCTGGTCAAGATACCGACAGATTCACTTCCGAGAGATTTCTATTGCTGGGTCTCCCACTCAGGGACTACGGGGAGAAATTGCCATCACCGGTGCTGTGGCTGCCCCCGGTCTATATCCGTTGAAAGTGGGCGATACGATAGAGGCTCTTATCCAGGCTGCCGCTGGTGTTACCGTTGATAACGAGCTTGTTCAACTCAGGCTTTATGTTCTTCGCGAGGGAGAAGGGCAGGAACCGCAGAAAATTGATATCAACCGGGCGGAAGTCTGGCTGCTGGAAGCCCTGCCTGGTATTGGCAAAACGAAGGCTGAAGCCATTGTTGTCTATCGTCAGCGGAACGGGGCATTCCAGCATACCAGTGAGATTACCAATGTGAAAGATATCGGTCCGGCTACTTATGAACAGATTAAAGACCTGATTACCGTTGCCGACTGAGGCAGGAGATAATGTTCCTTATTTCTCTCAGTTGCGCCTGGGTGGCAGGCATCCTTCTCGGGGTGAAGTTCAGCCCTCCTCTAGCCCTGTTTTTTGCCGGACTGCTGCCTCTGCTTCTGCTCTTCTTCAGGCGGCACAAAAAGATAATCATTTTAGCCAGCCTCTGTCTTTTTGCCCTGTTTGGCGGTGCTTTCTACTATAATTCCACTCTGCCTGTGGTAGATGAGCATCATCTTCAGTTCTACAACGACCGCGACACGGTAGAAATCAGGGGGATAGTGGATAAAGCACCAGAGGTCAGGGATAGAACTGTTCACCTCCGTCTGTCAGCGAGAGACTTAAAAGTGGGTGGCGAGTGGCAGAAGGTATCAGGGACGGCTCTGCTCTTTGTGCCCAGGTACTCCGATTACCGCTATGGCGATGTGCTTCAGGTAACGGGCGAGCTGGAGACACCGCCTCAACTGGATGATTTTGACTACCGGGGCTATCTGGCGCATCAAGGGGTCTACTCTGTGATGGTCTACCCTAGGATAGAAGTCGTGGAGAGAGGGAAGGGCGTTAAGCTGCTCGACTGGGTTTACTCATTGCGGGAGCGTCTCTCTCAAGCTCTGGCTGAGGTTCTGCCTGAGCCGCAGGCATCACTAGCCCAGGGGATTATTCTGGGCATCCGGGGCAATATTCCGCAGTCGGTCAAGGATGATTTCATCCGCAGTGGTACGGCTCACCTGTTAGCCATCTCTGGTCTTCATCTGGCTATTGTGGTGGGGATTTTGCTCAGCCTGGGCATCTGGCTTTTTGGTCGGAGGCACTATCTCTATGTCTGGCTGGCGCTGGGCGGCATCTGGCTTTACGCCTTAATCACAGGGATGAACCCGCCGGTAGTGCGCGCCGCGATTATGGTGAGCCTGTTTCTTGCCGCCGAGTTTTTCGGCAGGCAGCGCAGCGGCATCGTGGCTCTGACCTTTGCCGCCGCGATAATGGTTGGCGTCAGTCCGCAGGTTCTCCAGGACGCTTCCTTCCAGATGAGCTTTGCCGCTATGGCAGGCTTAATCTTCGTCTTCCCGTCACTACAAGCTCTGGGCAGGAGAACGGTCGGTGCTTTACTGGGTGAAAGGGGGACGGTTGTCTCGGCTGCCAGCTTCATCAGCGATAGCTTGAGTGTCTCTCTGGGGGCGGTACTGGCGGTCTGGCCGCTGGTCGCTTATTACTTTGGTATTGTTTCCTTCGCTGCGCCCTTTGCCACCTTCTGTGCCCTGCCTGCCCTGCCCGGCATCATTTTAATCGGGGTTTTCGCTGCCGTTCTGGGGATTATTTTCCTGCCACTGGGCTATGCCCTAGGCTGGTTAGCCTGGCTTTTCCCTTCTTATCTGCTCCTCGTCGCCGATATTTTTGCTACCATTCCCTTATCCTTCATCGAGGTAAGCCGCATCGATGGCATCATAGTCTGGGTTTACTATCTGGTCCTCGCGGGTGCTCTCTGGCTCACCCGTCATCCCCGGCTGGTGAGCGCCGTAGCTAATAGAGCAAAGTCAGCCCTGGAGGGAAGTGCCCAGCTTATCTCCAGCATACCTAGAAAGCGGGTTATCCTGCCGCTGCTGGTGCTGGCAGTTCTGGTCTCGCTGGCAGCAGCTACGATGCCCGATGGTAATCTCCACGTGACTTTTCTCGATGTGGGGCAGGGCGACGCTATCCTCATTCAGAGGGGAAGTCAGCAGGTCCTGGTTGACGGCGGACCCAGCCCGCAGGCGGTGAGCCTGGGACTGGGAGATAAAATGCCCTTCTGGGACCGGACGATTGAACTGGTGGTGTTGACTCATCCCCACGACGACCATGTTGGCGGTCTGATAGAAATTCTGAAGAGGTATCAGGTCAGGCAGGTGCTCTACCCTGCCCTGAATTTTGAGTCCGGTGCATATGATGAGTGGCTTGAGCTGGTCGAGGAAAAGGATATTGAGTGTGTTACGGCTCACACCGGGCAGCAGCTCGATTTGGGCGGAGGGATAATCATCGAAGTGCTTAATCCACCGACGCCTCTGTTAAGTGGTACAGAGTCCGATATTGACAACAACGGGGTGGTATTGCGGGTAAGCCTGGGTGAGGTAAGTTTCCTGCTCACGGCTGATATTATGCGGCAGGCAGAGCTTGAGATGATGGCGTGGAGAGCTAACCTGGCGAGCACCGTGCTCAAAGTAGCTCACCACGGTTCGGATACTTCTACCACTCCCGAGTTTCTCTCTGCGGTCAGTCCTCAGGTTGCTGTTATCTCCGTAGGTAAGGACAACGAATTTGGCCACCCAACTCCTGAAGTCCTCCGGAGATTAGAGGAGAAACTGGGCTCAGAAAATATCTACTGCACCGAAGAGCCCGATGAGCAGGGGACGATAGAATTCATCACTGATGGCGATAGGCTCTGGGTGAGAGACTAGTGCTCAATCCACCGACGCCTCT
>CAZHRL010000146.1:0-3542 GCA_964534815.1 uncultured Dehalococcoidales bacterium
CGACGGTGACGCCATAAAAGTAGTTGAGGTGCTGACGGTACTTGCTGTTCCCGATGAGCTTTTTGAACTCGTCCCGGGTCATTTCCAGCGGCGGCTTGCCGTGAAAGAGCAGAGCAGTCTTCCCTTCTTCAGGCAGGAAGCTGTCCACTGTCTGGCAGAGTCGCTCAGCGAGAAGAAGCCAGTCGAAGGCTTCACCATCAATGAGGTAGCGGTAATGCCGACCCTTGAATATCTCTTCGGAGATGGTCCAGGCGCCAATCGCTTCCAGCAAAGCGAGGTACCAGTGCTTACCGCTGAGAATTGCCTGTTGTAACTGCCTGACCGCCTCGTTCTCAGGTGTCGGAGTCAACCGCGAATCTTCCGCCCCCATCCCCTCATCCTCTCCCTGGTCGCCTCCGTTTCAGGTAGGCGGTAATTTCTTCCAGCGGTCTGGTATTGAGCAGGTCTTTGGCTTCGTACCAGCCGCGTCGGGCAACGCCGACTCCGAAGCGCATGAACTTGAGGTGGTCGACGCTGTGGGCATCGGTGTTGATGACCAGCATTATGCCCAGCTCTCGCGCCCGGTAGGCATGTATATCCTTGAGGTCGAGCCGGTTAGGCGAGGCGTTGATTTCCAGCATGACATCGTTTTTCAGCGCCGTCTGGAAGATAGCCTCCATATCCACGGCGATTGGCTCTCTATCTGGCAGGAGGCGGCAGGTGGGATGTGCCAGTATATCAACACGGGGATTTTCCAGCGCCCGGATAATCCGCTTCGTCATCTGCTCCTCGCTCTGGTTTAGCCCGGAATGCACCGCAGCAATGACAATATCCAGTTGGGCAAGAAGCTCATCGGGCAGGTCAAGACTGCCATCGGTGCGGATGTCCACTTCCATGCCGGCGAAGATGTGGATGCCACCCAGCTTCCGGTTGAGCCGCCTGATTTCCGTTATCTGTTGTTTGAGTCGTGCCGCATCAAGACCGTGAGCGATGCCCAGCCCTGCCGAATGGTCGGTGATGGCTAAATAGTGGTAGCCCATCGCTTTCGCTGCCAGGGCCATCGCTTCGAGGGTGTCCCGACCATCGCTCCAGTCGGTGTGTACCTGGAGGTCGCCCTTTATGTCCGCCAGCTCGACTAACTTGGGCAGAGTGCCCTTCTCCGCCAGCTCTATCTCCGCTCCACCTTCGCGGATTTCAGGTGGCATCCAGTCCAGACCCTGTCTGCGGTAGAAAGCCTCTTCCGTGGTGAACTTTTCTAGTTCGCCGGTGGCAGTATTGGTGATGCCGTATTCGGACAGGCTCAGCCCTATGCGCACTGCCCGCTCTCTTAGATTGATGTTATGCTGTTTGCTTCCCGTAAAATGCTGGAGCAGCGAGCCAAAGGAGTCATGCTCCACAATGCGCAGGTCGACCTGAAGTCCGCCGGAAACAACAACGCTCGCCTTGGTGGTGCCGCTCGCGAGGACTTCTCTCACCTGCGGCATAGTGGTGAAGGCGTGAATCACCTCGGTAGCGTCATCTGCCGTGCCGATTAAGTCAATATCGCCGATGGTTTCTCGAAAGCGGCGCAGGCTTCCTGCTGGTGTGAAGTTCTTTAACCCGGGCACTTTGCTCAGCCGGGCGGCTATCTCCTCGACTACCGGGAGTGCCTGTCCCAGGGGGATGCGCTGTTCCTTTCTTCTTAGCGCCTGGATGTGGCGCAGGATATTTTCCGCCGTCTTGTCGCCCATGCGGGGCAGCCTGGCAACCTTGTCCTCAAGAATAGCTGCCTCAAGCTCCTCTACCGACTTTATGCCGAGTTCGCTGGAGAGGAGCATGGCTGTCTTGGGACCGACACCCGGTATATCAAGCAGGGTGCTGATACCCGGCGGGAACTCCGCTTTGAGCTTTTCGTAGTATTCCAGCTTGCCCGTGGTGACCAGTTCTTTTATCTTCTTGGTGATGGCTTCTCCCGCGCCCGGGATTTCATGCAGCCTGTCTTCTGCCGCCAGTTGCTCCACTTCCACGGGCAGGTGCTCGATGGAGCGCACCACTTTCTCATAAGCCCGAATCTTGAAGGGGTTTTCGCCCTTCAGTTCGAGGAGGTCGGCAATGTCCTGGAAGACCTTGGCAAGGTCGCTATTCTTCATCCTCTTTGATTCGCTCCCTTATCCAGTCCCAGTCCGGCTCGCCGTCATTGAGGAAGGCGGACAGGCTTTCGCGCAGCCAGGCATCATAGTTTCCCTCAAGGTAGTCATAGAACGCCTCAATCAGGGCGCTGGGGGAGATATCCAGGGGAATCTCCAGCCCCATATACTCCAGCTCCGACTTCAGAAACTCAGCAATATACTCTCTGTCAAGCATGGTGGGAGTCCGCTTCAATGGCTTTTATTTTCTCTTTTATCCATTCCCAGTCCGGGTTACCGTGATTGAAGAAAGACTTAAAGTTATCTTTTAACCATTCATAGTAGTCGTCTTCCGTATATTGGCAAAATGCTTCAACGAGGGCGCTTTTGGAAATGCCCTTGGGAATTTCTATTTCAGGGTCTTCAAACTCCCAGTCTAAGAATTCCTCAACCACTTTTCTGTCAAGCATGGTTAGACTCCTTGAATTTATTGAATACCAAGCTCCTTTTCAAAATCCAGATAAGCTCTTTTCCGTTTATAAAGCTCTTCAACTTGCTCTAGCTCTATAAACTTGATACGGTCGCCAATTTCGTGAAAGGTTCCTGTGACTAAGTTCCCAACCTTATTGCGGTCAGTTTCCGATGCTACAATGAAGATGTGACTATTCCAGAGGTCGAAGGCATGTTTTAGTTTGGCAAGCGCATGATAAACATCTCCGCCAACTTGAACTTCAAAGACGTAAGTAGGCACAGAATTCAATACTTTTCGCCAGACAATGTCCAATTTCCCTATGTCGAAGGAATATTCCTGTTCAGCAATGTAATGTTGCAGTTTTCCAATTTCTATGAGTTTCTTTTTGAGTTCCTCATGCAAGGATAAGCTTGGTTCAGTGGTGACGACTGGTGATGTTGGCTCTAGTTCTGATACTAGCTGTTGTCCAAATTGAGCTTCAATTGGCTGAAAGCTCACACCAGCTTTCAGCTTCAATGTATCAGAGGAGATTTTTTGAACATCCCATTTATCTTCTGGCAGGCAATATTTGACTGTAAATTCGAAGCCCAGTGGCCATAATATTTTCCCTTCCTTAATTTCTTGAGGCCATGTGGGTCTATCCTGCCGGAATTTGGTTTGGATAGTACCATAGCCTATAACCCCACTCACTGGTTTGGTGGCGTAAAATAATACACTATCGCCTTCACTGAGCTTTTCCCACCAATGCCTCTGTCTGTTCGTAAGACCCCAGATATAATTTTGTTTAAAGGATTTCTTCCAGTTTTCTGGCGAGCCTACAGCCAACCAGTAGTTCATTGCCATCCTTCCTTTCTAATTTTCCTCCATCCCATCCCAGCAATCCAAATGACAGGCGTAGCGGACACAGGAGCCTTCAAAATCCAGCTCCTCACCTGATTCTTTAGTCTCCCCCTCGCTGATAATAAGAATCTTTTGCCCTTCTTTCA
>CAZHRL010000147.1:0-3502 GCA_964534815.1 uncultured Dehalococcoidales bacterium
TAACGTAGCCGTCAATAGCCTGCGGTGGATTCTTAGCCAGCTTTTGCCTGATGGGGGTCTGCTCCACGCAGTACTCAAAGATAAAGGTGGATTTCCTGGATGCCAGCCAGTGCAGCCCGGCCGCCAGGTTTACCGGCGTTGACCAGAAGTGGTTCACCACCTTAAGCCCGTGCATCTCTGCCATATCGGCTACCTTTTTGCTACCCGTAAAACCATTGCGAGCCACGTCAACCTGGGCAATATCCACACAGCCCCGCTCAATTAACTGCTGCCAGGCATAAACGCCAGCTTCGCCTTCACCGGCAGCGATGGGAATATTAGATACCCGCCTCAGCTCGGCATAACCTTCCAGATTATCCGCCTGAAGCGGCTCCTCCAGCCAGCCCGGCCGGTATGGCTCAAATTGCTTGGCTCGGGTCTTGGCGGTGCGGGTATCCCAGCAGCAGCCGGCATCAATGAAAAAGTCATTCTTATCTCCTACACCCCTCCGCGCCCCCTCGACCAGCTCCAGGTCCAGCTTTTCATTTTGACCCATAGGTGTCCAGCCGAACTTTACTGCGGTAAACCCCTGGGCTATCAGCTTTTTGCCTAATTCCTCCGTCTTTTTGCCATCGGCGCCAAAAGTCTCACTGGCATAAGCACGAATTTTCTTGTGGAAGGCACCACCCAGAAGCTGATAGATAGGCTGTTTATAGTATTTCCCGGCAATATCCCACAGGGCGATGTCGATGCCGCTGATGGCATGAACCACAATGGCGCGGCGTCCGTAGTAAAAGCTTGATTGATAAAGCTTGTCGTAGATGACCTCGGTGTCCAGCGGGTTCATGCCGATGATGAGCTGTCCCAGCCCGGAGGCGTGCTTGGCAGCCATCGGCGCCTCGATAACAGCCTTAGCAATCTGAGCGGAGGACTCTACTTCTCCAATACCAACAATGCCTTCATCAGTATAGACTTTAATGATACAGGCATCCTGAGCACCGGCCGCCCAGTCCCTGATTTCATCTTCCGGCAACCGGACTTCAATAGCTTCTACCTTGGTGATTTTCATAGGTTATTAAACCTCCAAAACGATTTGTCCTATTATAATCCTGCTTAGCGCGAAAAGCGATAGGCTGTAATTCGAGTTTTTAGGAAACAAATCGAGGCTAAACAGCCGATTTGTTTTTAGAGTTATGTCAACTTAAATCCCCTTCGCTGTTTAGGCAGGGAAAATGGAAAAAGAAGAGTCTTGGCACGAGGCACCGTAGTGGTCAACATCATCCTCCGATTCCTCAAGTAAGGATTGACAAGTCCTGAAGTTTCCTATACCCTTAATCTAATTCTCAAAATTAATACCGCCTGGTACAGGGGTAAACGAAGGGGACCTGAGATGGATAACAGGACACCCGGAGAGGAAGAGCGCCCCGAATACACACCCGAAGAAGCCGCTCTGGTCATGCGGTTCAAGATTTTTGGGCGCATGAGGTGGTACGCCATCCTCGGCATCATCATCGCTACCCTCGTTGCCTCAGGAATTTTCCACATTGGCTTTCCCACCACCCCGGTTTATATCATCTGTGCCCTCCTGGCGGCATATAATATGGTGAATACATACCAGACTCGTGGGCTGGAGAGGATGGCAGCAGGTTTAGTCATTCCCAGAGTCCGGACGCTGAGCAATATCTATATCTCCCTCGACCTGGTGACGCTGACGGCACTTCTCCATTTCACGGGCGGGATAGAAAACCCTTTTATCTTTCTCTTCGTCTTTCATATTGTCCTTGCCAGCATCGCCCTGCCCTACACCATCGTTTATCTTTTAGCCACCTCAGCCATCTTTATAGTGGCATTGCTGGTCGGCCTGGAGTACGCCGGGATAGTGCCCCATCACAATCTGGCTGGATTTGCCAACCCGACGCTGTATGGAGAAACAAGCTATATTCTGGCTGTCCTTTTCGCCCTGGCTATGGTCCTTTACGCCACCACCTATATGGCGACGGCTATTTCCGGGGAACTAAGGAAAAGGCAACGAGAGGTAGTCAAGCTGAGGGAGCAGCTTCTGGAGCAAAAGACGGGTGAGCTGGAAAAGGCTTCCAAAGAGATAGCCAAGCTGGAAAAAGAGAGAAACCGTTTTCTCCGTTTTCTGGGCATTGCCGCCCACGACCTGAAAGCCCCTCTCACCGCCATCCAGGGTTTCCTCTGGGTGATGCTCGGGGGGTATGTCGGTGAGCTCACAGAAAAACAGAGAAATATGTTAGAGAGGAGCAGCCTGAGAATCAAAGAGCTCCTGAATCTAATCAGCAACCTGCTGGACATACCGCGCCTGGAAATGGGTCAGATTGTTCAGGAGATGAAAGAGGTCTCTCTCAGTGAGATAATTAAGACCTGCTGTGATGATTTGCACAGCATAGCTGAAGAAAAAGGGCTGAAACTGGAAGTGGCAGTGCCCCAAAGCCTGCCCCCGATTCGCGGCGCCAGCTCACGACTCCAGCAGGTCATGGCAAATCTGCTGGACAACGGCATCCGCTATACGCCTGAGGGCAAGGTAACCGTGAGGGTAACGGAAAAGGAAAAGGAGATACAGGTTGAGGTAATGGATACCGGAATTGGCATCCCCCCTCAGGACCTGCCCAGGATATTCGAAGACTTTTTCCGCGGGAGCAATGTGGAAACCAAGGGAACCGGTCTGGGACTATCCATAACCAAAAGGATTGTGGAGTCGCACGGCGGCAAAATCTGGGTGGAGTCGCCCTGCCCTGAGACCAACAAGGGGTGCAAATTCACCTTTACCCTGCCCAAATGCGAAAAAGCTGAAGCAACAACGGAGAGGGTTGCATAAGAAACTCATAATTGTAGTATAATAGTCGACAAGGCGAAGATGGCAGAGAAAATACTGGTAGTTGATGACGACCCTGATATTCTGGATGCGGTGACCATGATATTAGAAGCCAAGGGCTATCAGGTAATCAGTGCCAGGAATGGGCTTGAGGCTCTAGCCAAACTAGGGGTGGAAAAGCCGGCGCTGATGATTCTGGACTTACTTATGCCCAAGATGGACGGATTTGCCGTATATAAAGAGCTCCAGACCCCAAAATGGTCGAAATACAGGGATATGCCTATCCTGGTGCTGACCTCGGTGAGAGAGGAAGCAAGCCGGCGCCGCTACGAATTAGAGACAGGCGAAGAGCTTAGAGTAGACTACTATATGGAGAAACCCTTCTCGCCTGACACCCTCCTGAAAAAAGTGGCGAAACTTATCAGCAAGAAGCAAAAGGGCTAGAAACTTCTGCTTCGGAAAGAGAGGGGAAAGATGGAAAAGAGGGCAAAAATCCTGCTTGTTGATGATGACCTCGACTTCGTGGAGGCAACGAAGACCGTTCTAGAGAGTAAGCCTTACGAGGTAGTTGTTGCCCTTGAAGGAGAAGATGGTCTGCGCAAGGCGAGGACGGAAAAACCAGACCTGATTCTTCTTGACATCATCATGCCCATAAAGAATGGGTTTACCGCTGCAGAACAGCTCAAG
>CAZHRL010000148.1:0-3500 GCA_964534815.1 uncultured Dehalococcoidales bacterium
GTGAGGATATCATTTCTGCTCCTTATTGATTTAATAGCTGGCTCAGTCTGACCTGTTGCAGATGGCAAAGGGCAATGGCTAGGGCGTCGGCGGCGTCGCTGGGCTGGGGTATTTCAGATAGCCCAAGCTGTAGCTTGACCATCTCCTGTATCTGCTCCTTGGAACTGGCGCCATAATTGGTGATGGACTGCTTCACCTGGGCTGGCGTGTATTCAAAGGAAGGGATTTTCTTATTTGCCGCAGCGAGGATGGCGATGGCTTGCGCTTTGCCGACCGCCAGTGCCGACTTCACATTCTTGGCGACAAAGGGCTGCTCGATGGCGACTGCCTCGGGCTTATAGCGTGAGATGATTTTCAAAAGCCCGGTATATAAAAAACTCAAACGCTCGCCGATGGGGGAGCGCTGTGGCGGGGTCAGGGTGCCGTAATCGATGGCAGTTACGGCATCATCTTCGCTATCAACGACCCCGTACCCCATGACGACTGTTCCCGGGTCGATGCCCAGAACTCTCATCAATGGACCTGTGCTTTATACTTCTCCAGAATCTCGGCGGGGAAATCAGCATTGGTATGCACGTGCTGGACTTCATCCAGCTCCTCGAGCCTTTCCAACAGCCTCAGCGTTTGCAGGGATGCCCTTTCGTCAAGGTCAACCATGTTCTTGGAGTTCATAACCAGCTCGGAGGAATCAATGGGTATATTTTTCTCCTGCAGGGCTCTGCGGATTCTTTCCATATCCTCCAGCTTGGTATAGATTTCCAGTTCGCTATCCTCTACCTTAACGTCCTCGGCACCGGCATCGATTGCCTGCAGTTCCAGCTCTTCGCTATTCTGGTTATTGAGGGGAATCCGGATTAAGCCCTTCTGTTCGAAAATCCAGGCAACGGAGCCACTCTCGCTAAGGTTGCCGCCGTTGCGCGAGAAGATGTTCCTCACATCCTGAACAGTGCGGTTGCGGTTATCCGATACCGCTTGCACTAGGATGGCGGCGCCGCTGGGTCCATACCCTTCCAGAACCATTTCAACGAGGCTGGTTCCTTCCGTTTCGCCGGCGCCTTTCTTGATAGCTCTTTCGATGTTGTCCGACGGCATGCTGCTATCGCGCGCCTTCTGTACGGCGAGGCGCAGACGGAAGTTGGTTTCCGGGTTGCTGCCTCCCTGACGCACGGCAACGATGATTTCTCGGGTGAGCTTGGTGAAAAGCTGACCGCGCTTGGCGTCAGCGATTCCCTTGGCATGTTTGATTGTTGCCCACTTAGAATGTCCTGACATATTTCTTCCCCCCACCAGCTAGTTTAGGTTATATTCTAATTCTATCATTACCCGTGTCTAAGGTAAAGTTCCTGTTTCACGAGGTACTGTTCTCTTTTGGTGGGCGCAAATCGTCATTGCGAGCAGAGCGAAGCAATCTCTCTACGGAAATGGATTGGGATTGCTTCGTCGCTACGCTCCTCGCAATGACATTAAAGCAGCAGGCTCCTTCAAGAAAGCCTTAATATAAGCCAAAAACGAACGTAATCTTTCACGTGGCTTATCAGCGAGGTATTTTATCTTGTCCTGCCAACAACAAAAGCGATGGCATAGTCCCTTGAGTGAGACAGGCTGATGGCGAAGCTGTCCAGACCGAGGTTAATGGCTTGGCTCTGAGCCTTGCCGTAGAGGTGAACCAGAGGTTTGCCGCTGGGTTCAGATAGTATCTCAATCTCCTTCCACAGTGTGCCTCTGGGTTGTTTCCCCAGTGCTTTGATGATGGCTTCCTTGCCGGCAAAGCGCGCTGCCAGAGATGATGGCTTTTTCTGGTAGAGACTGAGTTCCGGCTCGGTGTAGATGCGGTGCAGAAATTTTTCTCCCCAGCGGGCTAGGGCTTTTTCGATGCGGGCTATTTCGATGATGTCAACGCCGATATGTTGCATGTCTGAAACCAGTTTAACCCTTCTCTATTCTCACGGCGCAGACCTTAAGCTCGGGGATTTTCGCTATGGGGTCGAGGGCGGGGTTGGTCAACACGTTGGTAGGGCTTTCCGCAAAGTGGAAGGTCATTGAGACCACGCCAACTGGTGAAGACTCAGTTACCTTGGCCTTGGCAACCACTGCGCCACGCTTTGAAATGACCTTCACCCGCTCTCCATCACTGATGCCCAGTTTTGAGGCGTCCTCCGGGTTTATCTCCACCAGTTCTTCCCCGTGGAAGACATTAAGTCCCGCCACCTTGCGGGTCATGGTACCGGTATGAAACTGGAACAAACTGCGGTCAGTGGTGAGAATGAGAGGATATTCTTTATCAGGGAGTTCCGCCGGCGGTTTATACTCTACCGGGATAAATTGTCCCTTGCCCCGCGTGAATTGCAGGGTATGCAGGATGGGTGTCCCGGGGTGTTCTTCGGTGGGGCAGGGCCATTGCAAGCCCGCCTTCTCCAGCCGCTCGTAGGTGATGCCGCCATAGCTGGGAGTAACGCTGGCAATCTCCGTTATTATCTGGGACGGGTCTTCAAAATCGAAGCCCTTAGCCTTCATTCTCCGGGCAATCTGGCAGGTAATCCACCAGTCGGACTTGCTATCACCGACAGGCTCGACGGCTTTTCTTACTCGCTGGATTCGCCGTTCCGTATTGGTGAAGGTGCCGTCCTTCTCGGCAAAGGTTACCCCGGGTAAAACTACGTCTGCCAGTTGCGCTGTTTCTGTCAGGAAGATGTCTTGCACGATTAGGAAGTCCAGCTTCTTCAGCGCTTCTTCAACGTGCCTGGCGTCAGGGTCACTGAGGACGGGGTTTTCGCCCACAAGGTACATTGCCTTTATCCTGCCATCGTGGGCTGCCGGGATAATCTCAGTGAGAGTCATCCCCGGGTTGGGATTCAGAGTGCTGTTCCAGGCAGTCTCAAACTTATTTCTTATCGCCGGGTCTGCTACGGACTGATATCCAGGGTAAACGTTGGGTAAAGCGCCCATGTCGCAGGCGCCCTGTACATTGTTCTGTCCGCGCAGCGGGTTCACGCCGCTGGAGGGCTTTCCGACGTTGCCGGTCAGCATAGCCAGGTTGGCAACCGCCATAACATTGTCTGTACCGTGAGAGTGCTGGGTGATGCCCATGGCATAGAGGATAGCGGCCGGTTTATTCCAGGCGTAGGTTATCGCCGCTTCCGTTATTTTCTCGGCGGGCACGCCAGTAATACTCTCTATCGTCTTTAAGTCAATGTTCTTGAGGGACTTTTCCAGGGCATCGTAGTTCTCGCACCTTTCTTCGATAAAGGAGTAAGCCCTCAGTCCCTCTTCAATGATGACCTTCATCATGCCCAGGAGGAGGGCAACATCTGTGCCGGGGCGATGCCGCAGCCAGATGTCAGCGTAGCGAACCAGCGGAATCTCGAGAGGATTGGCTACAATGAGCTTGGCGCCCTTGCGCACTGCTCTCTTTACCTCGAAGCCAATCACGGGATGCGCATCAGTAGTATTGCTACCGATGGCAAAGATACAGGCAGCATTGACTATCTCGCTAATGGAGT
>CAZHRL010000149.1:0-3497 GCA_964534815.1 uncultured Dehalococcoidales bacterium
AGTAGTATCTTAGCCATTCTACCTCACACCCTTTGTCCCCCTCTCCTTCAAAGGAGAGGGGGGGGTTGGGAAAGAGGGGCTGCGCCCCTCTAAGACTCCTGCTTAAACCGTAACCGTATCCATTTCTACCGGCGTAACTTCTTCCGGTATAGCTTCACCCGCTTTGCGTAGTCCTTCGATAAAGCCTTCTATGGCTTCTTTAGCGCGGGCTAATGCTTCCTTCTTTGTCCGTCCATAGGTGATACAGCCAGGCAGGGCGGGCACTCTTACGGTATAGCCCTCCTCAGGATAGTTCGGTTCTAAAATTATGGTATATTTTGCCACCTCTCTAATTCACTCCTCCTGTCATTGCGAGCCCGCAGGCGAAGCAATCTCTACAGCTCCTCATACAAATCACGCCATTCTTCATTCATACCGCTCACCAGCTCAATCTTCTTTTGCCTCGAACCACCCTTTATTTGCTTCTCCTTTAAAATGGCGCCCTCGACGTCTTGGCACGCTTCATAATAGACCAGCTTATCTATGTTATACCTTTTGGTAAAACCTTCAGCCAGCTTCATCCTATGCTCGTAAACTCTTCTTTTCGGATCATTAGTTACACCAGTATAGAGTACCTTGTTAGTCTTATTCGTCATAATGTACACGTAATATTGTTTATCCATCTCTCTTTGAGATTGCTTCGTCGCTCGCGCTTCTCGCAATGACAGAGAAGTCATTTCCTATCCTTCATCATCCCCATAAACTTCTCGAACAAATAAGCACTGTCCAGCGGACCCGGGGAGGCTTCCGAGTGGTACTGGATGGCAAAGATGGGCAGCTCTTTATGCCGCAAGCCCTCCACCGTGCCATCGTTCAGGTTGATATGGGTCACCTCCAGCTCGTCCTTGAGGCTGTCCGCGTCCACGGCGTAGCCGTGGTTCTGTGCCGTGATATAGACGCGCCCGTCCTGCAGGTCTTTCACCGGATGGTTCGCCCCTCTGTGCCCGAACTTGAGCTTGAACGTCCGCCCGCCGAAAGCCCGCCCGATTAGCTGGTTCCCCAGGCAGATGCCCATCATCGGCAGCTTATCTGCTAGACCTTGGACTGTCTTAACAATATAGTCCAGACGCTCCGGGTCGCCCGGTCCCGGCGAGAGTAGCACGCCGTCCGGTTTCAGCTTCAAAATCTCCTCCGCCGAGTAGGTGCAGGGCACGGCGGTTACCTTGCAACCGAGCCGACTCAGTATGCGCAGGATATTGAACTTCAACCCGCAGTCGAGCACAACCACGCGGTACAGCGGGTCGCTAGTCGCGTTCTGAGTCCAGTCATAGGGTTTTTCCGTGCTCACCTGCTTGACGAAATCTATCGTCCCGTAGTTGGGAGCGTTCCTCAGTATCTCCATCGCTTCACCAGGCGTCTTATCGCTGGTGATAATGCCCATCATCACGCCCACCGAGCGCAGCTTGCGTGTTATCGCTCGTGTGTCCACGCCGTGGATGCCCGGGATGTTGTATTCCTTCAGGAACTGGTCTAAGGTCTTGCTATTGAGATAGTGGCTGGGTTGCTGGCATTCCTCCCGCACGACGAAGCCGCTCACCTGTATCTTCTTCGACTCGAAGTCATATTTGTTGATGCCGTAGTTGCCGATGAGCGGGTAGGTGGGCATCACAATCTGCCCGGCATAGGAGGGGTCGGTGAGCATCTCCTGATAGCCCGCCATGCTGGTATTGAACACCACTTCACCGAAGGCGGTCACCTCGGCGCCGAAGGCGTGCCCTTCATATACCGAGCCGTCTGCTAAGACCAGTGTTGCCTTCTTGGTCATTCTTTTACCCTACTAGAGCCTTTTCCTCAAGCCTGACTGCATCATCCTTATAGACCAGCTTGCCATCATAGAGCGTCGCCATGACTTTACCCACAAGCCTCTCGCCTGCCAGCGGCGTGTTCCTGCCTTTGGATGCGAAGGCTTTGGAGTTAACAGCCCATTCTTTCTCAGGGTCGAAGATAGTCACATCCGCTGAAGCCCCGACTTCCAGCGTGCCCAATTTGCCATACCTGCCGCCGAGAATCTTTGCCGGTTCGCAGGTCATCTTGGCGATGAGCGTATTCAGTGACAGTTCGCCGTGGTGCACCAGGGTCATCAGGCTGCCCAGAGCCGTCTCGAAGACGCTGATGCCACACGGAGCCAGAGTGAACTCTTTGCGCTTGTCCGCTTCACTGTGCGGGGCGTGGTCCGTGGCGATGATGTCAATCACGTCATCCTTCAAACCCTGAATCAGGGCTTTTATATCTTCTTCCGTCCGCAGGGGCGGGTTGACCTTGGCGTTGGTATTGTAGCCGACGACCCTTTCCTCGGTGAGCGTCAGGTGATGCGGCGTAACCTCGGCGGTGAACTTCAGCCCCTTCTCTTTCGCCTTCCGGATAAGCTCGACCGAGCCTTTGGTAGAGACGTGGGCGATGTGCAGTCGGGCGCCGGGTAGCTTTTCTAACAACGCCAGATCCCGCGCGACCATACTCTCCTCAACCTCAGGCGGGATGCCTTTCAGCCTGAGTTTGGCTGAGACTTTTCCTTCATTCATCTGTCCACCTTTGGAGAGTGCTACATCTTCACAGTGATTGATAACGGGCAGACCAAGGGCTCGGCTTTGCTTCAGCGCCTGTCGCATAATTTCAGCGCTACTCACAGGAGCGCCGTCGTCGCTGAAGCCAATGACTCCAGCTAGAGCCATTTCTGCCAAATCGGCAAGCTCCTCACCCCTCCTGCCTCTGGTAACACAGCCGATAGGCAGCACACGGGCAACGCCTTCCGTTACCGCCACCGACTTTACATAATCTATCATAGCTTTGCTATCGAGGGGTGGTTTGGTATTGGGCATGCAGCAGACAGTCGTGAAGCCGCCCCGCGCCGCTGCCTGCGTTCCTGTGGCGATGGTCTCCTTCTCCTCCTCGCCCGGCTGCCTCAGGTGGCAGTGCAAATCGATAAACCCCGGGCAGACCACCAGCCCCTCAGCATCAAGGATGGCATAGTCGGGGCAGGGCGGAGCTTCCTTTGCTTTACCCCGCCATACTACTTTGCCTTCCCTCAGCAGCAGGCTGCCGATTTCATCAACCCGATGCGCCGGGTCGATGATATGACCGTTATAGATGAGCAAGGGTTTCATCGGCTTTCTATTCACCCTTATTTTTTTCCTGTGGCTCACTTCGGCGTAGTGACTTGGTTTGAAACCGTGTGCTTCAGCCTCACTCTTGGACTCGAAGATAATCAGGTTCTCAAGCTTGATTTTTCGCGCCCAGTGGCTGTTGGCGCTGTGGTACTTCTTTTCCGTTAATGTGCCATCGTGCCATTCAGCGCTGGCGATATACTTCGGCTCGATGCCATGTTCGCAATAGACACACCGTAGCGTCAGAGGCTTGGTGTCCACTATCTTGAATTCCGGCTTGAGGTACTTCTTTTCGCTCTCTTGAACCGACACGCATCTGGAATTGACGCTGGCGCTGTTCGTCGATACGGTCAAGCT
>CAZHRL010000150.1:0-3482 GCA_964534815.1 uncultured Dehalococcoidales bacterium
CTATGGTATAAGCATTGCGCAGGATTTCAGCGGGCGTGGTGATGTTGGCTTTCACCTTGAACATGCCATCCTTGAGCAAGGTTATCATCCCTTCCTTGAGCGCCTGGGCGCGCAGTTCTGCCACTGAAGCACCTTTGAGCAATAGCATCCTGATTTCATCGCTGATACGCAGAATTTCAAAAAGCCCAGTTCTCCCCTGATAGCCCACGTTGAGGCAGGACTTGCAGCCGGTGCCGTAAAGGAACTCGCTGCGCTCCTCACCAACCATATCCTTATATATTGTCTGCTCAACCATCGGGACTTGGGTCGGACGAGCACAATCGGGGCAGATACGGCGCACCATGCGCTGGGCAACAACACCAATCAGAGCTGCCGAAACCAGAAACGGCTCAACACCCAAATCAATGAGGCGCAGAACGACGCCGATGGCGTCATTAGCATGGATGGAGGACAGCACCAGGTGCCCGGTGAGAGCCGCCTGGACAGCGATGCTGGCAGTCTCAGTATCCCGTATCTCACCGACCGACCAGAATCACATTGGGGTCGAGGCGCAGCATTGACCTGAGTCCGCTGGCAAAGGTGATGCCGGCACGCGGGTTGACCTGAATCTGGTTAATATTCTTGAAGTGATACTCCACCGGGTCTTCCAGGGTAATAATGTTCCGCCCTACCCTGTCCAGGCGATTGAGCGAGGCATAGAGAGTGGTGGTTTTACCGGAGCCGGTAGGTCCACTGACCAGTATCATGCCATAAGGGACCTTGAGCATCTTCTCATACTTTTCCAAGCTCTCAAGGAGAAAGCCAAGCTCAGGGAGAGTCAGACTCGCCCGCGATTTATCGAGGAGCCGCAACGTTGCCATCTCACCGTAAATGGCGCCGACGCTGCCCACACGGATATCAATTACTCTGCCCTTCGTTTTAATGGAAAACTGACCATCCTGAGGGCGATGATGGTCAGCGATATTCATACTCGCCAGGATTTTAATTCGCGAGATAAGTGGCGTAGCCGTCACCAGAGGCAGAGAGAACATATCACGCAGAGTGCCATCGATGCGGAAACGCAGGCGCAATCTATCCTCCTCTGGCTGGAGATGAATATCAGAAGCACGAGCTTTCACCGCCTCCTCGATAATGAGTGTGAGAGCCTGAGCCACCGGGGCATCCGTCTCCGTGTTGAGCCTGACCTGTTCGCTGACCGCTCCGCTTGAGGCTGAAATACTGGAAATCTGCCTGTTGATTTCATCATAGGCTTTATAGTTGAAGTCAATAGCCTCTTGAATTTCTTCAGTCTTTGCCAGTTCTGGCTCGATGCGCATCTGGGTCTGCGTGGCTAAGGCTTCCAGAGCAAAGATGTCAGAAGGGTTCGCCATAGCTACCCGCAACGTATTCCCATACATTGCCAGAGGTATGATGTTATACTTCCACGCCATGGCTTCAGGGATTAACTGCAATGCCTCAGGCTGAATTAAATGCTTGCGCAGTCTGGTCTGAAACTCCTCAGAAGACGATTTTTCCACGATTGGTCACGCTCCTTCTCACAGAAAGAAGTTAGACTAACCCGCTGGCATTCTATTGTGCTGGGAGCAGGATAACAATGACTCTTTGGTACTGAGTGGTATAGCGAAAAGGTAACAGGCTAAATCCTGAGTTTAAGCACAATCGGGGGAAAAAGGAAAGGCGGGCAGCTAAAAGCTGCCCGCCTGAATAGCCTTTAGCCCGGCCTACAGCCAGGCATGAGACTGGCGATAAATGTCCTTTGTCGAGCCTTCAAAGGGTATGCCCGCCAGCTTCTTGGCAATATTCTTGGAGTGCTCGATATTATGGTCGCGGTAAATGGCTACTTTTTCAATTACCGGTGAGCCGCCGCCATGCAGGGCATCGATGAGCTTATGCCCGCCCCAGGCAGAGGCCATCATATCCTGGAACAGACGGAAGGCACGGTGCTGATATTCCGGCGTGATATCGGGGTTGCGCATGATATACTTGTTGAGATAGGGGCCAGTCTTCTCATTATAGAAATCATCCTCCGGCGGGAGGGTCGCGGAGAGGCCACCGGAGATGGCTGCCAGAGCCTCATACTCGTGGTAGATGTTTTCGCCCGCCAGCATACGCCCGGCATTGCAGTAGTTGGTATCGGGGATATAGGTGCCGGAATCAGCCTTAATAGCATTGACTGATGCCGCTACGCCGCAGGCATAAATCATATCGACCACCTGAATCAGCTCTGCCAGCTTGTGACGGACATGCTGCGCCGTGGCAATGCCATTATACTCGGCAGCTAGCGCCGTAGCGCCAAGCATGATTTCAGAGAGAGCTGCTTTGCAGCCAGTGTAGCTATGCCGATGGTACAGGGCGAAGAGCAGCGCTGCCTTGCCAGCGAACTCGGTCTCGCCGCAGAGAAAGACGCGTTCCCAGGGCACAAAAACATGGTCAAAGACAGTGATGGAATGGCTGTTGCCGAATGTGTTGTAAGGGGCATTGAGCTTCTTTCTGGGTGGCGGTGAGTAGGCGGCATTGATGAGGGTTACGCCCTCCCAGTCGGCGGGGACGGCAAAAGCCACCGCCCAGTCCTTCTCTTCTGAAGTCAGAAAGCGGGTAGGAATGGCAACAATCTCATCGACATAAGCCGAGCAGGAGTTGTGGGCTTTAGCGCCGTTGACGATGATACCGTCTGACCTCTTTTCGACGACGTGGAGGTAAAGGTCGGGGTCTTTCTGCTCGTGGGGACGCCAAGGGCGGTTTCCTTTGACATCCGTCTGGGCGCAGTTGAGGCACAGGTCTTCCTTCTGCACCCGCTTCATGAAATTAACGAAGTTCTGGTTATACTTGGTGCCGTACTTCTTATCGGCTTCATAGCTAACAATGGAGAGCGAGTTGAGAGAATCAGTACCCATGCAGCGCTGGATACAGCCACCAACCTCCTGGGAATAGAGTCGAGTCATCTTCTGCTTATTGAGCAGGTCTTCCATGCTCTGATGAATGTGGGTGAAGCGATTAATCTTTTCACCCGTCCAGTGTGACGTGGCGACACCAACGTCTTTGAACTCCGGGTCGAAGGCAAAGTCAAAGGATGACGCCATGACGTTGACCCCACCCACAATTCTAGGGTCGAAGCGGTCAACGAGCTTACCCGCCATGTAAGCATTGGGCTTGAGTTTAGATAACCTTTCGCGATATTGGTCACCAGTAATCATGTTCCCAAAATCTCCTTTCTACCTACAATCTTATGCGTAGGGATTAGTCTCATTTTAATATATTCAGCTACGCCCGGTCAAAACGATAATTTTTTGAGAAACGATTCGAAGCTGGTCAGGCGTGAATCGTTTTTAGAGTTATGTAAAGCAGATAGGCGAGGTTGGCTGTGGACAGGGGAAAGGGAATAATTCCATTCAAACGCTACTTGATGATGTACGACCCTATCCCCTGCCCCTTCCCCTGAGAGGGGAAGGGGGAATATTTTTCTATAAGGGGGCTGCGCCCCC
>CAZHRL010000151.1:0-3474 GCA_964534815.1 uncultured Dehalococcoidales bacterium
TGGAGCAATGGCTCAAGCAGGGCATTCTTCAGGTGGATGTGTTGCCGGCTATCTATCTCCACGACCACTATTTCCATTACCAGGGGAAAGAGCATAAAAGACGTGGCATAATTGCTCGCGTCAGGCTGGAGGAGTGGGAGAAGGGGGTGGTCCGACCCCACGAGGGCACGCTTGCCGCTCCCAGGAGCGACCGGATAAACCTGTTGCGAGCGCTGCAGGCTAATACCAGCCCCATTCTGGCTATGTTTGAAGACAAGGGGCAGCGTATCTCTTCCTTATTGGCATCGCAGGCAAAAAATAAGCCCGCAATCAGTGTGAGCCATGTTGACGGTGAGAGCCATCGCCTCTGGGCTATTACTGACCAGCACACAATCGCTCAAATATGCGCCGATTTGGTGAAGCAGCCAATCTATATCGCCGACGGGCACCATCGCTACGAGAGCGCGCTTTTCTACAAAAAGGAGAGATTGGCTCAGCCTCCAGCAGCCTCAGAGGATGAGGCGTTCCACTTTGTTATGATGACGCTGGTCGACTTTACTGACCCGGGGCTGATGGCGCTGCCTCCCCACCACCTCCTCTGCGGCATACCAGAATCGACTCTGGACGGATTGAGGACTAAGCTTGAGTCCCTCTTTGCAATTAAAGAGCGGCCGCGGGATATGCCGGGTATCTGGCAGCGAGTTGAAAATCTGTTTACGGAGACGGACGAACCCGGTCTGGTTCTGTTTGGTCTGTCCGGGGAGCGTTTTCTGGTGCTGAGGCTGCGCGATTTCGCCACTGCCAGCAGAATGATACCCGGCGTTCATTCCGAGTTGTATAAGAAGCTGGACGTCAGCATTGTTGACCATCTCATACTGGAGAAGTTGCTGGGGTTTGGTAACGGCGGACAGATAGCTCTGAGCTACACCTATGATAGGAAGGATGCGGTAAGCCGTGTCTTAAATCAGGAGTGCCAGCTTGTTTTTCTTCTCAGGCCAGTGAAAGTGAGCATTATTAAAGCCGTTGCCGATGCCGGCGACCGCATGCCGCGCAAGTCAACCTACTTTTACCCCAAGGCACCGGCGGGGCTGGTCTTCTACAGCTTCACTACTTTGGCGGAGTAGATTTCCGGGATAGCCAGTATTTGCTGCCTGTGCTCTTCGCCGAGCGCCTCATCCAGCGCCAGCACGGCTAATGCCTGTCCTCTGGGCTTGAGACGGCTGACATACATGGAGCTGATGTTGATATCGGCATCGCCCGTTATCTTGCCCACCTTACCCATAATGCCCGGGCGCTCACGGTGGTCGATGAATAGCAGGTAGCCTTCGGGAGGCACAATGTCGAGCCAGTAGTTATTCACCCGGACAATGTGCGTTTCTTTGCGCATGATGGTGGTGGCTACAGTAGTCGTCCCGGTATTGGTGGTGGCTTCTGCGGTGATAAGGCTGGCATAGTTCTCGCAGGCAGCTTCTTTTTGTTCTACCACATTGAGCCCGCGCTGGGCAGCGATAACATTGGCGTTGACCAGATTCACCCGCTCCTCGCTCACGCCCTCAAGCAGACCGCCGAGGATATTTGCTTTAAGAAGGTTGGTATCATAATTGGCAATTTCGCCCTCGTATTTAATCATAAGGGCGTTCATCTGCCCTTCGGCTAGCTGGTTGATGAGCTTGCCAGCGGCGGAAGCTGCCCTGGTGAAGGGCGCCAGTACGGACATGGCTTCGACGGAGATGAAGGGGATATTGACGGCGTATCTGGCAGGTCGACCGTTGATGAGGTCAACAATCTGGTTAGCAGCGTCTATGGCGGCGGTTGCCTGAGCTTCTCTGGTTGAAGCTCCCAGATGCGGCGTAACAATGGCATTATTCAGGGCAAAGAAAGGACTCTCGGTAGCTGGTTCTTTGGGGAAAACATCTATGGCGGCGCCAGCTACCCTTTTCCCTTTAAGCGCCTTGACCAGCGCTGCTTCGTTAACAAGTCCGCTTCGAGAGCAATTGATAATGCGGACGGTTGGCTTCACCAGAGCCATCTGCTTCGTGCCAATCAACCCCTTGGTTGCGGCGGTTAACGGGAGGTGCAAGGTGATGAAATCGGATTCCTTGAATAGTTGTTCCTGCGCAACAAGCTCCACCTGCAGGTTGCGGGCATAGTCCACAGAGATAAAGGGGTCGTGAGCGATGACCCTCATTTCCAGCCCACGGGCGCGTTTTGCCACCTCTGACCCTACCTTCCCCAGACCGATAATGCCCAGCGTTTTGCCTCTCACTTCAATGCCCTGAAATTCGTGTCGCTTCCATACCCCGGTTTTGAGTACGGCGTTGGCTTGCGGGATGTTGCGGGCTAGGGCGAGAAGAAGAGCAATGGTGTGCTCTGCGGCGGAGACGGTGTTGGCGGTGGGGGCGTTGACTACGATGATGCCGCGTCGGGTGGCTTCCTCCAGGTCAATGTTATCGACCCCGGTGCCTGCCCGCGCAATAACCTGGAGCTTTTCCCCCGCAGCGATAACCTCTTTGGTAACCTGTGTCTGACTGCGCACCACCAGTGCTTCATAGTCGCCAATGGTATTTAAGAGTTCCGGCAGTTTTATCCCCAGCTTAACATCCACCTGAGCGTGGCTTCGCAGAATATCTATTCCTTCCTGGGAAATGTCATCTGTAATGAGAACCTTCATATCTAACCCTCTAAAATCCTTCCAGCGAGGAAATCCTTGACCACCTGCGCCACCTCTTCCCTGGTGCACCTTAACTTCCACATCTCTTCCGGAAAGTTGAAGACCAGCCATTTCTTCCGGATTCCCTTGCTCATGAAGAGCACGTAATCTCCCTTTTTATCCCGTGTCACTTCTATCAGGCCTCTGCTTTTTAGTCCCCTCGCCCAGACCCTGGCACAAACGCCGACCTTCTCCTTTTCCATCTCTCACTCCCACGGGGTATTATTTTGTCTTGACGAATCCAGCCTTGGGTAAGGCTACCTGAATTGCTGAGATTACCTCTTTGATATCTTTTTCCGTTACCCAGCCCAGATGACCGATACGGAATATCTTGCCCTCGAGGGTTGCTTGCCCACCACTGAGCACCACCTTGTGTTCTTCCCGCAGTATCTTGGTTAGTTTTTTCGTGTCGAGTCCATTGGTGCCGGCGACGGCGGTGACGGTGTTGGAGGCGTATTTTTCATCGGCGAAGAGGGACAGCCCCAGCGATTTCACGCCCTGGCGCGCTGCCTCGCCCACACGGGCATGCCGTGCGAAGATGTTGGGCAGCCCTTCCTTGAGCATCATATCCACGGCTATATCGAGAGCAAACAGGGTGGTGATGGCTGGCGTCCACGGTGTTTGCCCGCCCTTTTCCAGATAGCTCTTGGCTTTGCCGAAGTCCCAGTAGAAGCGGGGCATCTTGGCTTTGGCATTCGCCTGCCAGCCTTCCTGGCTGACGCTGAGCATGGCGAAGCCGGGAGGTGCCATCCAGCCCTTCTGGGAAGCAGTGATGGTCACATCGC
>CAZHRL010000152.1:0-3377 GCA_964534815.1 uncultured Dehalococcoidales bacterium
ATTCTTAAGATGATGGGCAAGAAGAATCTTGCCCGACCCACCGTGAAGGCAGTACTGGAAGAGTCCGTGGTCAATAGCGATGGGCGCCGCATCTTTGCTCGAGCCATTGTGGAAAGGCGCCAAGGACAGTACTTTGCCCGTCTGACCGGTCCCCAAGGCTCGGGAATTCTGACCTCGATGACACAGGCAAATGGTCTGGCAATCGTCCCCGAGGATAAAGCCAGGGTGGAAAAGGGGGAAACAGTCCAGGTAATGATGCTCGACTGGAGTGAGGAGTAAGCTTTGATATTTGAAGCTTCAGAGTTTGTTTTCAAAGCACCAACGCCAATTTCCCGGGCGCGGCGTGTGCTGATTAAGCCCAGCGCTACCTATCCACTGCCTTATCCCGTAAGCACCAGCCGCGAGATACTGGCGGCCATAATCCAGGGCATACGCGAGGTAAGTGACGCCGATATCATCATCCTGGAAGGCACGCCCAAGGGCGACCCGGTCTATCCCATATACAAGAGTCTGGGCTATGATTTCCCCAGGGTATTGACGCTGGACGTCAAGGACTCCATCTGGGTAGAAGTGGATAACCCACTGCCCAAGGCACTGTCGGTGCCGACCTTCTGGGTGCCCAATGTTATCCTCTCCAGCGACTACCTGATAACGGTGGCGCCATTAAAGGTCTTCAGAGGCAGAGCCAGCATAAGCCTGATGAATCTGCTCTCCCTGCTGCCGAGCAACAAATACAGCAACCAGTCCAAAGAAGGCTGGGGAGCACTCTATAGTCTGGGAATCGATAAGGTCATTGCCGACCTCTACTTTACCCTGCCCTTTGACCTGGGGATTATCGAAGCGCGCCAGAAGTTCACCAGCAAAGGCGACCCCACCAAGGGTGCGGTTGAAGAGTGCGGCAAGATTTTCATGGGCGAGCCCTTCAAGATTGACTGTGAGGCAGCCGAGATGCTGGGGCTGAGAGCCGCTTACCTCGACCTCATTAAGGCGGCCAGAGTAGGATTTGAAATCTAAATTCGTGATGAAAGGTGAGTCTGGTGGGAAAGAAAGCAGAAAAGAAGACCGAACCAGTAGTTGAAGTAAGCATTGACCGCAATAAACCGGGCTGGTTTATTGACCTTGAGTGGTACCGGGAGAACAATCGCTCCTTTTTCAACCTGGCGAAGGGTTACCTCTGTCCCGAGTGTCGTGAGCAGCTCTGGCAAGAGGTTTCACCCGAAGAAATTTTTGCCACCATCAAAAGTTGCTGCTCGCAAAAGCAGGGCTTTTTCACCTCTAAACTGCCGGTTTTAGACAGTATCTTTCGCCTTTTCCTGGCTAACGGCAATCAACCGCTCAATCTGGAAGAACTGGCGCAGCAGTTGAGCGAACGCCGCGAAGATACTTACCACATTCCGACTGAGTCTTTAAGTCGGCTACTTGAAGACGAACAATACTACGGAATCCGGCATACCTCGGGCTAAAACCTGAGAGTAAAATCAGAGTATTTCCCGGAATACTCTGACCACTTGGTATCGATTCTGGTCACCCTTGCTCCCGGCGGCCCAACCTTAATGCGTTCGATTAGCTTTTCCAGTTGCTTTCTCTCCCCCTCCGCCACAGCCTCCACCGTGCCATTGGGCAGATTGCGCACATAGCCTATCACGCCCAGCTCATCGGCATGCCGACAGGTGAAGTCGCGAAAGTAGACACCCTGAACAATACCGTGAACGATGATGTGGACTGCCGCTAAATCTGCCATTGACCTACCTTAAGATAAACCTCGCCAGCGAGGGGGAGTCCTCTTTGTCCAGACGGTATAAGCCATAGTTATGAGCCAGCTCGATGGCTTCGTGAAACTCCTGTCTCGTGATGGAGCGGGAAAGCTGCGGCACATCCACAGCTTTATAGCAGGGGTGATACTGTGCCATGATGTTGAGATAGGTGTTGGGGGAAACCTCCTGAGCCAGGAAGCGCACCACTTCCTCTGTCCCTGCCAAGCGATTGGGTATGACCAGATGGCGCACGAGCAAACCCCGCTGCGCTACGCCCTCCTCATCTATAACAAGGTCGCCCACCTGACGGTGCATCTCTTTGACGGCGGCTTTGTTTATCCCGGGGTAGTCTTTTATCCCAGACAGTTCCTCAGCAGCCCTGGCATCGGAATACTTCATATCCGGCATGTAGATATCAACAATGCCATCGAGCAGCTTCAGTGTTTCCAGAGAATCGTAGCCTCCCGAATTATACACCAGAGGGATATGAAGTCCCTTGTCAGCGGCTATCTTCAGAGCTTCCAGGATGTGGGGAACGACATGGGTAGGACTGACCAGGTTGATATTATGGCAGCCTTTCGTCTGGAGAGCGAGCATCATCCCCGCCAGCTCCTCTTTACTGACCGGATAGCCCTCGCCCAGCTGGCTTATGGTGTAATTCTGACAGAAGACACACCTGAGGTTGCACCAGGTGAAAAAGATAGTGCCCGAACCATATCTCCCGACCAGAGGAGCTTCCTCGCCAAAGTGAGGACCGTAACTGGAGACCACAACCTGACTGGTAACCTGACACTTCCCTTTCTCATCGGCTAAACGGTTCACTCCACAGCAGCGAGGGCAGACACAGCACTCCTCCAGCCTTGCTTTCGCTTTCTCCACCCGGGCTTTTAGCTCTCCAGTGCGGTGAAGCGGCTGATAGGCGGCTATTTCTCTTCCTCCTCTTCCTCTCTCTCCTTTCTCGGCTTGCGGATTACCTCGACCTCTACCGGGGGCGGTAAGATAGTGGGTATCGATTCCTTCTTGGCATCCTTCTTTTGCTTCTTTTGCTTCTTTTGCTCTCTATGTCGGTAATCTTTACTTCCCATAGTAACACCTCTACTTAAGCAACTGCTATTATTAGAAATTTTATCAAGAAGGGGTTATTCTGTAAAGCTGGGGGAAATCTGCTCCAGCGCGGCGCGGGCGGCTTCAGTCTCGGCTGCCTTCTTGCTCTTGCCGGAACCCATCCCCAGCACCGCCTCCCCTACCCTTACTTCAACGGTGAAGACCTTAGCGTGGGCGGGACCTATCTCCTCCAGCAAATGATAAGCTGGGGTTTTCTGCCCCCGACCTTGAATAAGCTCTTGAAGTTTCGACTTATAGTCAATTTCGGCACCCTGCCAGACTTTCTGCCATTCATCGGCAAACAGCTTTAAGACAAATTCCGCAGCGGTATTCAGCCCCTGGTCGAGGAAAATAGCCGCGATTACAGCTTCTAAGGCACCGGCTAAATTGGCAGTCTTCTGCCGACCACCGCTCGCCTCTTCACCCCTCCCCATGCAGAGATAGTCGCCCAGCCCAATTGTCTTTGCCAGACGCGCCAGGGTGTCGTTGGAGGAGCCGTCGTCAACCACGATCAGCTCG
>CAZHRL010000153.1:0-3301 GCA_964534815.1 uncultured Dehalococcoidales bacterium
CTCAGGGCGGAGAAGCTCTATCAGCAGCGTTCTATTCGCTTTATTGAAAACCACGATGAACCCCGTGCCGTAACCGCCTTTGGTCAGGAGCGTTCACTGGCGGCGGCGGTCGTCATGGCTACCGTCCCCGGCCTTCGCCTTTTCCACGATGGTCAGCTTGAAGGTCGGCGCATCCGTGTTCCCATTCAACTGGCGCGCGAGCCAGATGAGGCAGTTGATGCTGAAATAATGGAGTTTTACCAGCGGCTGCTCACGGCTTGCCGTGCGCCTGCTTTCCACGAGGGGGAGTGGAGTTTGCTTGAGGTGATTCCGGCAGGCACAGGGAATGAAAGCCACCCTAACTTGCTCGCTTGGTGCTGGCGGTATGCCGCGCAGTTCAAAGTGGTGGTGGTGAACTACTCGCCGAATCCAGCGCAGGGTCGGTTGAAGCTGCCACCCCTCGAAACTAAAGGCAAAATCATCCTGCGTGATGAACTGAGCGACAGGATATTGACGCAGAATGCTGGTGAGCTAATGAATCCGGGTCTGTATCTCGACCTCAGCCCCTGGCAAGCCTGTATCTTCGATACGGTCTTTATCTCGGAGAGAGTTTCTGAAGGGTGATTTTATCATCGCCCGGCTCATAGAAGTCAGGGATTCGGGAGACTACTTCATAGCCCAATTTTTGATAAAATCGCCGCGTTTTCCCGTAATTAGGTTTGGACGAGGTCTCAACCAGGACCAGCCGCCCCTTCGCCCTTCCGATGTTAGCTTCGGCGGATGACATGAGAGCGCACCCCACCCCCTGGTTCTGCTTCTCAGCAGCCACGGCTATCCAGTAAATGTCCCAGGTGCCTTCGGTGAGCAGTGTGGGACCATAGCAGATGTAGCCCGCCACCTTTTCCTCAGCCTCAGCCACCAGGATGTAGTAGCCCCAACCATTGGGGTCATGGAGATAGCTATCGAGGAGTTCCTCGGCGACCACCACCTCGGCTGGTTTGAATTCGGGCGTGTTGTTCAGGATTGCCATTATGGCGGGCTTGTCTTCCCGAGTCATGAAGCGGATTTTGACTTTCATGGTGTTTCCCTTCAAGAGCCAGCTTCACAATCTTCTCGATGAACTGGTTATAGGTTAGCCCGGCGGCTTTAGCCTGGAGGGCGGCACCAGTATCAGGCGAGATATCAGGGTTAGCGTTTACCTCCAGGACCTGGTACCGCCCTTCACTGTCACGGCGTGTGTCCACTCTGGCGTAGCCACGACCGACAAGCCGCTGGAAAACAGCCAGCGCAATCTCTTTAATGCGCTCCTGTTCTTCGGCCGGTATCTGGGCAGGGCAAACCGCTTTGGTGCCCTGGAAGTAGAGAGTTCCCGGCTTCCATTTGGCATCAAAAGTGAGAATTTTAGGCAGATGTGGCGGCAGGGTATAGACAATTTCCGATATCGGTGAGAAGCTGTAGCCAGAGTCTCCAAAAACGGTAATGTTGAACTCTTGCCCATCGATAAACTCTTCGACAAGTGCCTCTCCGCCGTAGGAGTGGCTTATTTTTGTTACCTGTTCTGCCAGCGACTTGAAATCCGTTACCACGCTTTGCTCAGAAAGACCGTGGCTGGCATCCTCTCGGCGCGGCTTCACGATGCAGGGAAAGCGGAGCCGGAATGAGCTTAATGTCCCGGGGTTAAACAATTGGAAATCAGGTGTATCAATGCCCGCCGCCTTCAGGATTTCCTTGACTTTAGCCTTATCCAGTCTCAGCCGCAACGTTTCTGCTGAGCAGCCGGTATAAGGGATACCCAGCGACTCTAAAATCCCAGGGACGTCCGCCTCAGTTTCCGGGTAGCCGGTGAAGCCCTCGAAAAGGTTGAAGACAAAGTCTACCTTGAGCCTGCTGAGCTTCTCTCTGGCTGCTTCAAGTGGAGGTAACAGCGGGACACGCTCGGCTTCATAGCCCAGCTCAAGCAGGGCGTGATGTACCGCGTCAACAGCTGTAAGGACACCTTCAGCGGCAGCTTCTTCGCCGGTAGCGTGGTAGCGGCTTGGGACTGGCTCGTTATAGACAATGGCTACACGTGCACGCACTGTGGATATCTCTTCAGCGCTGCGTTAAATATGGCGCTGATTAGCCCTTGATGTGTCCAGCCCATCATCTGCGCCATGATAACCAGGTCGCTATAGCTGCCCAGCCCAGCCAGCGGGTTGATTTCCAGGAAATAGGGTATTCCCTCGGAGCTGACCCTGAAGTCCAGGCGGGCAAAGTCACGGCACTCCAGAACATCAAAAGCTCTCAAGCTGGCTTGGGTTAGCCTTTCCAGCACTTCCTGCGGAAGCTGAGCCGGACACTCGTAGTTAATCAGGTTTATATAGTCTCGTTTGGCTTCAACCGAGTAAATAAAATGGGAGTTCTTTACTCGGGGAAGAATGCGCATCATCCCCAGCACCCGGGGTGGCGAGTTGCCCACTATGCCCACGGTGACCTCATCGCCATCGATGAACTCCTCCACCATTATCGGCTGGTGATAAGCCTCGAGCATCTGGCTCAGGGTGTCTATAATCTCTTTCGGACTGTACGCCAGTGAACTGGAGTGGACACCCATGCTTGAGCCCTCATAGGCGGGTTTGACAATCGCCGGGAGCGGGAATTGGTTCCAGCTTACTTCAGAAATCTCATCTTTGTCTCTAATGAGACGCCAGTTCGGGGTGCAGACACCTCCAGCCAGCACCAGCTTCTTGGTTACATGCTTGTCAAGGCAGATGGCGAGACACTGGGGGTCTGCGCCCGAATAGGGTATGCCCAGCATCTCCAGAACGGAAGGCACCTGAGCTTCCCGGCTACGGTGGGTGCCCCGCCCCTCAGCAATGTTGAAGACAAAGTCAACCTTCTCGCGGAGGACGTTCTCGAGGAACTCTCTCCCCCCGCCGAGTCTCACTACGGAGTGCCCCTCCGCCTCAAGAGTAGCCTCCAGTATTTCTATCGTCTCGAGAGAATCATATTCCTCAAGAGCATCTTTAGGAGCAGATGAGGCTACCGGTATCGCTTTTTTCAGGTCAAACGACAATCCTATCCGCATCTCGCGCTCCTTCCGGTTGAATTTTCAGTTCCTCTCTCTTCGGTGGCCCGGGATTTCGGTAGCGGAAGACGTGTCCCTGATAGTTCCTTATTAGCAGTTCGTCCTCGGTCTGCGCCAGCACGTAGTTTGGCTGTAAGGAGACCTTACCACCGCCTTGGGGTAGGTCTATCACGAAGGTAGGCACTGCCAGCCCTGAGGTATGCCCGCGCAAGCCTTCGATTATCTTCAAGCCGACCTCTACCGGTGTGCGCAGGT
>CAZHRL010000154.1:0-3296 GCA_964534815.1 uncultured Dehalococcoidales bacterium
GTGGCGACAGCCTCCCCCCACAGGTCAAACATGGTCGCCTGTCCCGTCTCCCGCAGGCGCTGCTCCCGCTGTGCCAGCGCCAGAATACGATTCACATTGTGGAGCAGGGTAGCACGCTAGCCCAGAGAGTCCAGAGCACCTGCCTTAATCAGGCTTTCCAGCACCCGTCTGTTCATACCGCGCAGGTCACAACGACGGCAAAAGTCCTCGATGGAGGCGAATTCGCCTCCTTTATTCCGCGCGGCAACGATAGGCTCGACTGCCCCCAGTCCCACATTCTTGATAGCCGTCAGCCCGAAGCGTATCGCCTGCTCGCCGGTTTTCTCATCCTTCTCTATGGAAAAGCTGGCTTGACTGCGGTTGACATTCGGCGGCAGCACCTTTATATCCAGCCGGTGGCATTCGATAACAGCGCTGGCTACTTTCTCTGTCTGACCGGCAAAGGTCATCAGAAAAGCAGTCATATACTCCACCGAGAAATTCGCCTTGAGATAGGCAGTCTGATAAGCAATGAGGGCATAGCTGAAGGCGTGCGCTTTGTTAAAAGCATAGCCGGCAAAAGGTTCAATGAGGGCAAAGATTGCCTCAGCGACTTCAGCGGAAAAGCCGCGCCCCTTAGCCCCGGCAAGGAAGTTCCGCTTCTCCTTCCTCATCACCTCGGGGATTTTCTTGCCCATCGCCTTGCGGAAGATATCCGCCTGCCCCAGGCTATAGCCGGCGACAGCCTGCACAATGAAGAGCACCTGCTCCTGATAAACAATGACCCCGTAGGTCTCTTTAAGGATATTCTCCAGGGCGGGGTGGGGATAGCGGATGGGCTCAATGCCGTGCTTGGCTTTGATGAAGGTGGGAATGTGCTCCATGGGTCCGGGACGATAGAGAGCCACCATGGCAGCGATATCGCTGAAGACAGTCGGCTTCAGCTCTTTGATGTGGCGACGCATCCCCGAACCTTCAAGCTGGAAGACGCCCGCTGTCTCCCCCGAGGACAACAGCGCAAAGGTCTTCTCGTCGTCCAGCGGGGTGCGGTGCAGGTCAACATCAATGCCACGGTTCTGGCGGATGATTTCCCTCGCCTTGCCCAGAATGGTCAGGTTAGCCAGCCCGAGGAAGTCCATTTTCAACAGACCGATGTGGGCGATGTCCTCCATGGTGAACTGGGTCATCACCGCCCCCTCGGCATCACCCTTGGCGACACGCTGGAGCGGGACATATTTGGTGAGCGGTTCTTTGGAGATGACCACGCCGGCGGCGTGAGTGCTGGCATGGCGGGCAATACCTTCTACCTTCTTGGCGGAGTCGACCAGATTGCGCACCACGGCGTCTTCCTGATAGATATTCTTCAGTTCGCTGCTTTCGGCTAAAGCTCTGTCCAGAGTCATGCCCGGAGCGAATGGCACCAGACGGGCAACGCGGTCGACATCCCCATAGGGCATGCCCAACGCCCGCCCCACATCACGAAGAGCCGCCCGGGCGCCGAGTGTCCCGAAGGTGATAATCTGGGCAACGTGGTCCTGCCCGTATTTCTGCGAGACATAGGCGATGACCTCATCACGACGGTCATCAGCAAAATCCAGGTCTATATCGGGCATCTCACGGCGCTCCAGATTAAGGAAGCGCTCGAAGACCAGATTGTTTTCAATGGGGTCAATCTCAGTGATGCCGAGACAGTGAAGGACAATGCTCGCGGCAGCACTGCCCCTGACTCCGAACAGAATCTTGCTTTTCTTGGCAAAGGAGATAATATCCCAGACGACGAGGAAGTAGTTGGCAAACTGGGTCTTTTTAATAACATCAAGCTCATATTCCAGGCGCTGCTTTATCTCTGGCGCAGGGTTGGGATAGTATCGTGGCAGTCCCTCCCAGCACAGTCCGGCGAGGAAATCGTCAGCCGTTTTGCCTTGGGGTAGCTCTATCTCGGGCAGGTGCAGCCGACCGAACTCAAGCTCGAGGTTACACATCTCGGCGATATGCTCGGTATTTTCGAGCGCCTGGGGGATGTCCTGATAAAGCTCTGCCATCTCCTCGGGGCTTTTCAGGTAGAAAAAGTCGCCCCCCATCTTAATCCGCTTCTCGTCGTAGATAGTCGTGTTCGTGCCGATACAGAGCAAGAGGTCATGAGTAGAGGAGTCTTCACGATGAACATAATGGACGTCATTGGTGGCTACGAGCGGAATGCTCAGTTCCTTGCTGAACGAAATAAGCCTCTGGTTTATCTGCTCTATTTCAGGCATGGGGTGCCGCAGCACTTCCAGATAGAAATCGCCGAAGGTGCGCTGATACCACAACGCAGCTTCTTTCGCTTCCTGAAGGCGACCTTCAAGAATGAGCCGCGGCACTTCACCACTGGGACAGGCAGATAGGGCGATGAGACCATCGTGGTACTCAACCAGAAGTTCTTTATCCACCCTCGGCTTATAGTAATAACCTTCGAGATGCGCCTTGGTGGTGAGCCGGATGAGGTTGCGGTAGCCGTTGCTGTTCCTGGCAAGGAGGAGCAGATGGTAAGGCCTCTTGCCATTAGCCTCACGGCTGAAGCGACTGTTCTGCGTAATGTAAATCTCGCAGCCGATAATCGGCTTGATGCCGGCTTCCCGGGCAGCCTGATAGAACTGGATGGCGCCATACATCACGCCGTGGTCGGTGAGCGCCAGGCTGCCCATCTCCAGTTCTTTAGCCCGTGCCACAAGCTGGGGGATGCGGCACATGCCGTCAAGCAGGCTATACTCGGTATGAACATGGAGATGAGTGAACATCAGACACCTTTCCGGCAGGGGAGTTGGAATAATTATAACAGGGGGCTGGTTTTACTGCACCAGCCAGCTCGGCTCTCTATCCCAGCGGTGCTTCCTTAGCTCGGCAATGAGGTCTTTAGGCAAGCCCTTGCCATCGCTGGCAGCAATATTCGACTTAACGTGTTCCCTCTTGCGCATGCCGGGAATCAGGGTGCTGATGTCCCTGTTGCTCAGGACAAAGCGCAAAGCCATCTCGGTCATGCTCATCCCCTTCGGGACGATGAGGCGCAATTTTCCGACTCGGTCGATGCTGGCATCGAGGTTCTTTTTCTGAAAGTAGAAGCTGCGCCAGTCCTCCTTGGGGAAGGTGGTATTCTTGGTCATCGTGCCGGTGAGAGTGCCTTCGTCAAAGGGCACGCGGACAATAATGCCGATGTTCAGCTTTTTGCAGACGGGAAGGAGTTTATCTTCCGGCGCTTGGTCGAAGATGTTGTAGACCACCTGAACAGAGTCAATCAGCCCGGTCTGCAGCGCTTTAATGACATTGTTCGGCTCCCAGCG
>CAZHRL010000155.1:0-3290 GCA_964534815.1 uncultured Dehalococcoidales bacterium
AGCTAGCTCACCGCCTTTCGGTCGATGGCAAGGTGATTATAACTGAGCTTAGTCAGAAATGTCAAGCATAGTAATTCCCTTTGAAAAGCTCTGCAAAATTTGCTAGACTGGTTTATCTTTGACTTCAAGGAGCTTCCATGACAAAATCCATTATCAAAACAGTACAGCAAGAAGGCAGGACTCTGCTCACCGAGGTAGAATCGAAAGAGCTTTTGAGTAAAGCCGGCATAAGCGTTATCGAGACCCGGCTTGCTCAGTCAAAAGAAGAAGCTATGTCAATAAGCGAGCAGCTGGGCTTCCCGGTAGTGCTCAAGATAGCTTCGCCGGATATTGTGCACAAGAGCGATGCCGGTGGTGTGAAGCTGGGCTTGAAAACAGTGAGACAGGTAGGTAAAGCCTACGACGATATTATGAAGTCGATGGCGCAGAAGTATCCCCGGGCTAAGACTCACGGCGTCTCGGTGCAGAAGATGGCGCGTCCCGGCGTCGAGATAATTATCGGCATGTCCCAGGACGCGCAGTTTGGTCCCGTGCTCATGTTTGGACTGGGAGGCATTTTTGTCGAAATCCTGAAAGATGTCTCCTTCCGCATTGTGCCGCTCACGAAAAGGGACGCCCGGGAAATGATTAAAGAGATAAAGGGCTACCCGCTGCTGGAAGGCTACCGGGGCGGGGAACCGGTGAATATAGATTATCTCGAAGAGATGGTGCTTAAGGTCTCTGACTTTGTGGAGCAAAATCCAGAAATAAAAGAGCTTGACCTCAACCCTATCTTCGCCTATAGTGATGGAGCGGTAGCCGTGGATGCCAGAATAGTGCTGGAGAGTGCGCCTTAAAGGAGGAACGATGAAAGTTTTGGGCATTGTCTGCAGCCCCAGAAAAGGTGGCAACACCGAGGTTATGGTGCGGATGGCGCTGGATAGGGCGCAGCAAGAAGGCGCTGAAACAGAGCTTATTTCTCTGGCGGGAAAGACCATCTCCCCCTGCGATGCCTGCCTTGCCTGCACCAAGACGGGAAAGTGCCATATCAAGGATGACATGCAGAATATTTATCCCGAACTTCTTGAGGCGGATGGCATTATCTTCGGCACGCCAGTCTATTTCTGGAACGTCAGCGCCCAGGCAAAAGCGCTAATCGACCGTACCTTTGCCTTCTATAAGAAAAGCGAACTGAGGAACAAAGCCGCCGGGGTAGTGGTGACTGAGCAGCGCAGTGGTTCCGCCAACGCCATTGCCGCATTTACCGGCTTCTTCACCACGCAGAAGATGATAATGGTGGGCGGGGCTGATGGCGTCAGCGGCGACGAGGGCTATGACAATAAAGAGGCAGTGCGGAATGACAAAAAGGGGATGACTCGTGCCGAGGCGCTGGGGAATAAAGTAGCCCAATACCTGAAAACGAACAAAATCCCGGCTTGAGCCTGAACAGCTATGGAGCGAAAACAGGTAATCAACCTCAAACAGATGCTTGAAGAGACAGTGCGGCGCTACGGACGCAAGACGGCCTTCATCGTACGCGACCGCCGTGTCTCCTATACTGAGATAGACCAGGCTTCAAACAAGATAGCCAACGCCCTGATAAAAGCTGGGATTAACCGGGGTGACCGCATCGCCATGCTTCTGCCCAACGGCGTGGAATTTATCAATGTCTACTTCGGCATAATCAAGGCTGGGGCTACTGCCATCCCCCTCGATGCCAAATACAAAGCGGCTGAACTGACCTCCCTGTTCCACAACTGCCTGCCCCGGATGATAGTTGCCGAGAGTGCCACAGTGGAGTCATTAGCACCCCTTTTCCCCGGGTTTAAGTCTGTCGAGATGCTCATGGAGGTTGGCGGCGGCAGCAGCGGCAAATCCCTCAGCTACGAAGAGATTATGGCAACAGGCTTGGCAGAGAGCACAGAAATAGAGCCACAGCCGGAAGACATGGCCCACATTGCCTATGCTTCCGGTCCCACCACCCGTCCCACAGGAGTTATCGCCTCACATCGGAACCTGCTCAAGGAAGCTGAAATCATCGCCGTGGGCTTCCAGCAAACGGAAAAGGACGTGGTCATGCTCTTCGCCCTGCCGCTGTATCATGCCTTCGCTCTGGTGGGGATATTGATGACTTCCCTTTACCGGGGCAGCACGATAGTGATTGTGCCGGGGACAGGGCTCTCCATCGGCACTCTGCTGGAAGCCATTGAAAGAGAAAAAGGCACTCTTCTGTTTGGCGTGCCTTATATCTTTGCCCTGCTGAACAGAATCGCCCGGGAGGAAGGCGTTAGAAACGATTTAAGCTCGCTGCGCGTCTGCGGCAGCGGCGGCGCACCTCTTTCGACCAGCGTGGTCAGGCAGTTCAAGAAGTATTTCGGCTTTAATCTCATCGACTTCTGGGGTCTCACCGAAGCCATATGCATTGTCACCTGCCCGCCACTGGACAGAGTGAAACTCGGCTCGGTGGGCAAAGCCCTGCCCGGCTGGGAGATAAAGATAGTCGATGAGAATGGCAACGAACTGCTCACCAACCAGCCCGGCGAGGTAATCGTCAGAGGACCCATAACGGAAGGCTACTACCATAACCCGCAGGCCACCGCGGAAAAAATAAAGAACAGCTGGCTTTACACCGGTGATATGGGCCGGGTGGATAAAGATGGATACCTTTTCCTCACCGGTCTCAAGAAACGGATGATTATCCTCAAGGGCAAGAAGATATACCCCAGCGATATTGAAGAAGTCCTGTCCAAGTATCCCAAGATAGCTGCGGCCAGGGTGATTGGCATCCCAGACAGACTGCGCGGTGAGATGGTCGGTGCGGTAATTCTCTTGAAAGAGAGAGTGGAAGCGACTGCTCAGGAGATTAAACGCTTCTGTCAGGAACACATGTCAGATTACAAGCTGCCCCGGCAGGTTATATTCACCACTCAGTCTTCCCTGGCTAATCTTTCCAAGATTGCCAATATCAGACTCAGCCAGAGGAAATTGAAGGAGCTTCTCTCCAGCCTGTCCAACCTCCCCTCCCCCCTAAAATACAAAAAGAAGCCGAGCAAGGCACAATAGCCGCCAAACCCCTCTGGCAGTTTTAAAGCCGCCCCATTGGAGAGTCCATTCCCTACCCGGAGAACCAGCCCTATACAATTCAGACTATTGCAAATCCCGTCGTTGTTTGTTATATTATACATAGAGTAACTATGTATAATGTTTGACAATGTATAGCGCTAAGGCAGTAGTCCCTGTTTAATATATTTTAAGGAGGTGAGACAGTGAAGTTATTAAGCCTGGCGATTGCTTCCCTTGGTATCTGGGTA
>CAZHRL010000156.1:0-3285 GCA_964534815.1 uncultured Dehalococcoidales bacterium
CCGATGACCTGAGGCGGGTCCTAACAACTGCCCGCAGCATTAAGGTTCCTGAAGATAGAAGGCTACTCCATGTTATTCCTCGTGGTTATGCCGTTGATGGTCAAACAGGAGTCAAGAACCCGATAGGAATGCATGGCTTCAGACTGGATGTGGAGGCGCATATCATCACCGCCGCCGTAACCTCGGTTCAGAATCTGGTAAAGTGCATCCGGGGCATCGGCGTGGATATTGATGACCTTATCCTGGAACCTCTAGCCAGTAGCGAGGCGGTACTCTCTGAGGATGAAAAGCAGGTGGGTGTCGTATTGGCTGACATAGGAGGCGGCACCACCGATATCGCCATCTTCAAGGAAGGGAGCATCTGGCATACTGCTATTCTACCTGTAGCCGGTTATCAAATCACCAGAGACATTGCTATTGGTTTGGGGCTGCCCTTTGATGTCGCCGAGGAGATGAAAAAGAAGTACGGCAGTGTTACCCCTGTTTATGAAGGAACAAGGACGACTGCCAGCAGCGATACCCTGACGACAAACGGACATGGTATCTCTCACCAGGACCTCTGTGACATTATCCGAGCCAGGGTGGAGGAAATCCTCAGGCTTATCGTGCTCGAGATGCCAAGCTCTGAATATGAGACATTAGTCCCTGATGGTCTGGTGCTCACCGGCGGCAGCTCTAACCTTGCTGGTATAGAAACACTGGGGCGCAATACATTGCAGCTCCCGGTAAGGGTAGGCATTCCCGGCAATATATTAGGCATCGCTGATGCCCTTCATGACCCGGCATATGCCACCAGCGTTGGTCTCCTGCTCTGGGGAGCAAAACATAGAGAAATGCAAACCTGGCAACGTCACAGCCCCAACTTAGGTCTGCGACACTTCGTTTCCCGAATTTTTGGTCTGTTCCACTAGCTTTAGTTAATTAAGCTAAGTAGCAAAGAAAGGAGGGGGAAAATGGCAAAGACAATCTTCAGTCCCAACCCAGCAAAAATTAAGGTTTGCGGCTTAGGTGGTGGTGGCTGTAACGCTGTAACCCGCATGGTCAGGGAGCAAATTCAAGGGGTAGAGTTCATCGGCATGAATACTGATGCCCAAGCTCTGTCCATTACCGAAGCCCCTATCCGTGTCCAGCTCGGAGAAAAGCTCACCAGAGGGTTAGGAGTAGGCGGCGACCATAACCTGGGTCAGAAGGCAGCCGAAGAAAACCGTGAGGACCTTACTGAACTTCTCTCAGGGGCTGATATGGTATTTATCACCTGTGGTATGGGTGGCGGCACCGGCACCGGAGCCGCCCCGGTGGTAGCTGAGATAAGTAAACAGTCCGGGGCTTTGACCATTGCCGTAGTCACCAAGCCTTTCACCTTTGAAGGCGTCCACCGCACTGAGGTCGCCGAGGATGGCATTGTTCGCCTCCTGGGCAAGGTTGACACCCTTATCATCATCCCTAACGACCGCTTGCTTGACCTCTGTGACCAGAAGACGGTAGTGGATAATGCCTTTAAGCTGGCTGACGATGTGCTGCGCCACGGCGTTCAGGCTATTGCTGAAGTTATCACTGTCCCTGGAGTGATTAATCTTGACTTCGCTGATGTTAGGACAGTGATGAAAGACGCTGGCCCAGCCTGGATGTCCATGGGCGTGGGTTCAGGCAAGAGCCGGGCTGTCGATGCCGCTCACGAAGCCCTGAGTAGCCCCTTGTTAGAGGATGTTTCGGTTGAGGGGGCAAAGGGCGTGTTGTTCAATGTCTCCGGCGGCAGTGGCCTTACCCTGTTTGAGGTCAATGAAGCGGCTGAGGTAATAAAGCAAGCCGTAGACCCTGAAGCTAACATCATTTTTGGCGTGGCTCAGGACCCCAGTATGGGGGAAGAGGTAAGAATCACCCTAATTGCCACCGGCTTTGCCTCCAAGCTAGGATTGGCCGGCGTCAGCCGAGAAGACGAATTTATGCAGTTGCTTAAGGGCTTGAAGAGTGAAGAGGAACTAGATGCTCCCGCTTTCCTGCGCCGTCCCTTGTTTAGCCATCGGCGCCAACCAATAAACCCGTCAACTAAACTTATTAAAACTCCGCCTGGCATGTCCTAGTGGTAAAGCTCCTTGAGCATCGGCTAACCCTATCAGGCTAAAGGCTGTAGCGTCTTTGCTCTACAGCCTTTTTGTTTGTCTAAAAATGGGGGCAAAATGAGCTTAAAGCACTTGACAAACACTATATATTGTGGTATGGTAGCCCCGCTGCCCAATATGATGTGGTGACTAGCGATGAACTGTCGCTATTGTGGTTATCAAGATTGCAAGGTTATAGACTCTCGTGAGGCGGGCGACGGCATACGCCGTCGGCGTCAGTGCCTGAGGTGTGGCTCCCGTTTCACCACTTATGAGAGGTTGCAACCAGCTAGCCTATTTGTGATTAAAAAGGATGAGAGGCGGGAGGAATTCAACCGGGACAAGCTGCTAGCCGGTATTCGCAAGGCTTGTGAAAAACGCCCCTTACCTACTGGCACTGTTGATAAGCTGGTTGATGATATAGAAGCTGAGCTTTACCAGGGGGGCAAGGCGGAGATACCCGGTGCCGTCATTGGCGACATGGTTATGGAACGGCTCAAAAAACTGGACCACATCGCCTATATCCGTTTTGCCAGCGTCTACCGTGAATTCGCTGACATCACGACACTGAAAGAGGAAGTGGATAGCTTGGCCAGCACGACAGTTCACCCTTCCAGCCAGCTGCCCTTACTGTCCACTGAGGAATTAACCGGCGTGGTTAAGGGTCGCCGGCCAAGCCAGAAGAAGGGCAGAGCTAGGACAAGGAGCCAGAGATGACCCCAGCTAATCATAATAAAGAAGCGAACAAACCACTGGTCAATCGCACCCGGATTGCCCGGGCTATTTTTGCCGCCGCCGAGTCTATGGGCATACCGGATAGAAAGCAAATAGAGCAGCTCACGGCTCAGGTAATTGAACGCCTGGAACAGACGCCGTCCCTGCTGGAGACGGAACTCGTGGAGCAGCCGCTGCCGGGAATGGAACACCTGGTGCTTAAATCCCGCCGTGTGCAGAAACGCCTGCCCACCGATGCTGAAATCCAGGCTATGGTCATGGAAATCTTGCAGGCGGAAAAGCCAGCCCAGCGAGAGGAGGTTAAACCCGAGATGGAACCAATCACTGTAGTCAAGCCCGAGGTTCAATCTAAGACTGGCATCAATCTCACCGAAAACGCTCTTCACGTTTTGGAGAGAAGGTACTTAAAGAAGGATAAGCAGGGAAAGGTCGTTGAAACGGCGGAGGAAAT
>CAZHRL010000157.1:0-3207 GCA_964534815.1 uncultured Dehalococcoidales bacterium
TATGGTGCCGAGGGGGAGATTTGAACTCCCACGCCCGTTAAGACACTACGCCCTGAACGTAGCGCGTCTGCCATTCCGCCACCTCGGCACAGTGGAAGTTTTTGGTCTAAATGGATTATACTTGGCTTGGTTTTCAGTGTCAACGCAAACAGTGACAGAAGTTTTATTATGCACCGCTTTTATATCAACCAGAGAATAGAAGGTAATACTCTTTCCATTACTGATACCGGGCAGCTTCATCACATTCGCGACGTTTTGCGCTCGAAGGCAGGCGACGAGGTCACCGTCTTTGATAGCGCGGGCAACGAATGTGCTTGTTCGATTGCCACCTTAAACAAGAAGCAGATGGTGTTGACGGTGAAATCGAGGAGGCATGCTGAAGTAAGAGAAGCCAGGCTCACCGTTGCTTGTGCCATACCCAAGAAGGGCGGAATGGACGAGATTATCGATAATCTAACCCAGCTCGGCGTCGATGACATTATCCCTCTGGAGACAGGGCGAGTAATCGTCAGGCTCGATGAGGGTAAGAGGAAAGCCAGGCTGGAACGCTGGCAGAGGATTGCGCAGAGTGCCGCCCAGCAGAGCCAGAGGAGCAGCATCCCGCTCGTTGAGCCGATAACAAGTATGGAAAGCGTGTTAGCACGCTCACCGGAATTCGACCTGAAGCTGATACCGACCCTGTCTGGAGAAAGAAGGCATGTAAGGGAAGCCCTCGCTGAGTTCAAGCACGGCAGCATCCTGGTTTTAATTGGACCCGAAGGAGATTTCACCCCGGAAGAAATCGAGCTGGCGAAAAGGGCCGGCTTTATCCCGGTTTCGCTGGGAGATAACATCTTGCGCGTTGGCACGGCGGCTGTTGCCGTAGTGAGCTATATCAGGTTTTCACTTGAGTAGAAGTCGAAGGAGAACACTATTTGCTGTTCACGTATTGCTTGTCTTAGAGCATTTTTTGTATAATATTGCCGACTCTTCTGGTCAGATTGGATAGAGAAAGGGGGTGACGTTATGGTTGTCCTGCAGAGACGGACGTGAGTCTGCGCCAACACGATGCGCGTGCTGCGTCCTCTTAGACTTATGGCATGGGAAACCAGTAACGTCACCCTAGTTGCTTTTCGCTACTAAAGTCCACGGGCTCCGACGTTATGAGGTCTCTCATGCCGGGAAATTTCATAACGAAAGGAGCTTATGTCCTTCATTACCAGGTTTCTAACCTCTCGCTGGGGACCGATTGTTACTGGCATTATTGCTGGTGTTCTTGCCCCGGTTCTCGTCAAGCTGGGAAACCCCGGCAACATGGGGATATGCGTTGTCTGCTTCAGTCGTGATATTGCCGGGGCGCTCGGTCTACACCGCGCCAGTGTAGTGCAGTATATTCGCCCCGAGATAATCGGCTTTGTGCTGGGCGCTCTTATTGCCGCTCTCATTTTCCGAGAGTTCAAGCCGCGTACCGGCTCAGCGCCGCTGATGCGCTTTCTGCTCGGCATGTTTGCTGTCTTTGGGTCGCTGGTGTTTCTCGGCTGCCCCTGGCGCGCCTATCTCCGGCTCGCCGGCGGCGACTGGAATGCCATCTTTGGCATCCTTGGTCTGGTGGCAGGTATTGGCATCGGCATCATCTTTCTGCGCCTGGGCTTCAGTTTGGGTCGCAGTCGTCCGGCGCCCAAAGCCCTGGGCTGGGTGATGCCTGCCATAATGGTGACATTGCTTATCCTTCTCATTGTGGCGCCGCAGTTCGGGTGGGATGCCAGCGGCAATGCCACCGGTCCCAGCTTCTTCTCGGAAAAGGGTCCGGGTAGCCAGCATGCCCCGCTGGTCATCTCGCTGGTGGTGGGACTTTTCATTGGTTTTCTGGCTCAGCGCAGCCGCTTCTGTACTGTGGGCGCGCTGCGTGATATATGCTGCTCCGCGATTCCCACCTGTTTAATGGCATTCTGGCGTTCCTCATGGCCGCTTTTGTTACCAACCTGATACTGGGGCAATTCCACCCCGGCTTTGACGAGCAGCCGGTTGCCCAGCCTAATGGCTGGTGGAACTTTGCCGGTATGGCGTTAGCCGGGCTTGCCTTCACTCTGGCGGGCGGCTGTCTCGGGCGGCAGCTCTTTTTGGCTGGCGAAGGTGATGCTGATGCCGCTGTGTTTGCCACCGGTATGATTGTTGGTGCCGGATTTGCCCATAACTTCAGTATCGCCAGCTCACCCAGTGGTGTGGGCGCTTTCGGACCGATAACGGTAATCGTGGGGCTGGTTATCTGTATCGTCATCGGCTTAACGATGCGGGAAGTAAAGGCTTAGGAGGCTCAGATGAGTGAGATTAAGAAGATAGACGCTCACGGGTTGTCCTATCCCCAGCCGGCGCTGATGACCCGCCAGGCAATACAGGAGCTGAGCAAGGGGACAGTAGAAGTATTAGTGGACTCGACTACTGCCCGTGATAACGTTGCCCGGTTAGCCCGAAACTCCGGCTGGAAAGTAACCATTGAATGAAGAGAAGCCCGAAGGCTACTGCCGGATTGAGTTGCAGAAATGATTTATCTGGATAATGCCGCCACATCCTGGCCCAAACCGCCTGAAGTTCTGAAGGCGATGAACGAGGTCCTGGAGCATGCCGGGGGTAACCCCGGCCGCTCGGGGCACCGGTTGTCCATTGCCACAGCACGCGAGATATATCAGGCGCGGGAAGATATCGCTCAGTTCTTTCATGTTCCCGACCCGCTGCGGGTCATCTTTACGGGCAACGCGACTCATGCCATTAATCTTGCCCTGAGGGGGTTGCTGAAGCCGGGCGACCACGTGGTGACCACTTCTATCGAGCATAATGCTGTAATGCGACCGCTGCGGAGCCTGGAGAAACAGGGGCTCCGACTGAGCATTGTTCCCTGTGCTCCCGATGGGCGTCTTGATGTGAGAGATGTTGCCCAGATGGTGAGTCCCGGGACACGCCTCGTGGTGATGACTCATGCCAGCAAGGTTGTCGGCACTATTTTGCCCGTAGGCGAGGTCGCGGCTATTGCTCATCGCGCTGGCGCTCTGCTGCTGGTGGACGCCGCACAGACCGCAGGGGCGATACCCATAGATGCTCCTGCGAGGGGGGTTGACCTGCTGGCGTTTTCCGGGCACAAGGAGCTTCAGGGACCGCCTGGCATCGGCGGGCTGGTCATCAGTGATACTGTTGATGTGCGTCAGATGGAGCCGCTGATATGCGGTGGCACGG
>CAZHRL010000158.1:0-3187 GCA_964534815.1 uncultured Dehalococcoidales bacterium
GGGCGCGCTGACTGGTCGCCCGCATCCCGCTCCTGCTCAGTACCTTGCGGTTTTTCTCCATGGTTTTCATTTTAGCTGCCACCATTTATGCTAATGATTTTCATTTGCAGAAATAAGTTTAGCAGATTAATTATCCGTTGTCAATCCCTATGAAAGAGGTCGCTTAGCAACTCATAAGACAGAAGTCCGAATGCGTCATTGCGAGTCCTTCAACAGAAGGGCGAAGCAATCTCTGAATCAGACACAGATTATCGGCTGGGATTGCTTCGGGCTTTGCTCCTCGCAATGACATTAGAATACTGGCTCCCTTCAATGAGTATCAGTATCAACCAAAAACGAACGAAACCTTAATGCCGCTTGGTTTGGTGTTTAAGCAGGGGGATAGGGTCATATTTGACCACAGAGAAATTAGCAGGTTGACATAACTCTAAAAACAAATCGAAGCTAACCATGCCTGAATTGTTTCTCGAAATTTTTACTTTTTCACGTCTGGCTTTAGTATGAAGCAGAGTGTCTAGCGTTTAGCTCAACAGCTTGGCAATAGCCTTGAACTCTTCCGTCCCGGCTTTGCCCAGAAGCTGAAATATCAGAATTTCAGCCGTGGTGATGATGGCACCTGCCTTTTCCATCAGCCTCAACCCTATCTCCCAGTCGAGCTTGCGTCTGGAGCAGACGGCGTCACCGGCGATGTAGACTTGGTAACCGTCGGCGAGCAGGTCTAGCGTGGTCTGCAAGACACACACATGGGTTTCTATCCCGGAGGTGATGACGCTTTTCACCGACTTTAGTTCCTTCAGTCTGGCTTTAAACCCCTCGTCACCACAGCAGCTAAAGGAGATTTTCTCAATTGGCTGGTAGTTCCCCAGTGCCTGCTGGATTTTCTCAACCGACCGGCCCAGCCCTTTGGGGTACTGCTCGGTGAGAAGGATGGAAATATTCATTTTCTGTGCCGCCGCGATGAGCAGCTTGATATTGTTGATTACCTTCTGACGTACCTCTGGCTCCATCGCCTTGAAGACGCCCGTCTGAGGGTCAATGATGATTAGTGCCAGCTCTTCCTTTTTGGGGGAAAGGGGGTGTTGGCATTCCAGCATGGTTCAATTTCCTCCTAACTTTCTTTTTATCTTGGGTACAGCCTCCTCGGCGGCTTTTCTGCCCAGCAAGATGCACTCCTGCGCCAGATGGAAGTCGCCGGGGGAAATATGGGCTATTTTCGGCTCAAGGACTATATCCGCCCCTTCGAGGCTAGACCTGGTGATGCTATGAGTAGCAATATACAGCGATTGTATCATGACGCTGATGAGTGATGGCTCTTTAGCCTCTTTTCTCAACTTCCTGGCTTCGGCGTAGGCTCTTTCGCTGATATCCGGCGTTACGTTTACCGCGACGGTGAAGTCGGCGCCCATTCCTTTGAGAACACTGACCGGCACCGGGTTGACCAGCCCGCCATCAACGAGGTAGCGGCCGCCCCATCTGGCTACGGTGAACGCCACCGGGATGGAGATACTGGCTCTAATTCCTTCCAGCACTGAGCCCTGATTGATGACCACTTCTTCACCGGTCTCAATATCGGTGGCGACGCAGGCAAAGGGTATTTTCAAGTCTTCAAATCTGACATCACCAATGATTGAGGCGATGAGGTTCTTAATCCTTCTCCCGCTGATGAAGCCGCTTCTGGGCAAAGCCAAATCGACCAGTGTGGCGAGCTTCTTCCAGTTGAGTTCGTTGACCAGGCTTTTTATCTGGTCGGCGCTCTTGCCCTGAGCATACAGGGCGCCGATGGCAGCGCCGGCGCTCGTGCCGGCAATAATGTCAATGGGAATGCCTTCCTCCTCGAGGACTTCCAGCACGCCAAGGTGTGCCAGTCCTCGGGCGGCACCGCCGCCCAATGCCAAGCCAACCTTTTTCTTCCTCATACCTGCCCCTTCAAAAACCAGGGTCGTGTCCTGAGGAATCTGCCCGGGTAGCAGCCAAGGATAATCGCAACCAGCGCCAGCAAGACAATATCGAAGGCAAGCGAGTCGAGGGTAGAAAGCTTGACTTTAAGTAGCTTTTCGACCACTCCCAGGCAGCCGCAGGGTTCGTAAGCCAGCCCGTGAGCAATGAGCCAGCTATTGGTGAAGAGGAAACCGGCAATCAAGGGCAGGGAGAGAGTGGCAGCCAGTTTGCTCACAATTCCTGTAACTAGAAGCAAACCGAGTATAAGCTCTATCCAGGGTACCGTGTTGCTCACCAGAGCCACCAGTTCTGGCGTCATAAACATCTGAAGGTGTATTTCCGTAGCCAGAAGCTGGTTTGACACCAGGAACTTGCCGATGGCAGCAGCCACGAAAATTATTCCTAGAATAATGCTGGCGCTCGCTCCTGCCCAGTCTCTGCCGCGCATAAAACTCCTATCCCCACAGCTCTTCAATATCTTTTTCCGTCGGCGGCTTGCTTTCAGTCTCCGCGGAGGCTAGACGTTTGTAAGACTCCGCTGAACCGTACTCGCGCGGCTGGAAGGCGACGGGCATGGGCACGGCATGACCGAAGATGAGCGCCTGCTGCTTGGTTGCCAGCTTGGCTAGGATGGATTTAAGTTCGCTTTTGCCGGAGACGCCGGCGAGGACGCTATCGATATCGCGCTCGTTGTCGAGCAGGAAGGTTATCTTCGTGCCGATTTGCGACATTACCTCTTCATCGATGCCGCTGGGGCGCTGGTCAATGACGAGCAGGGTAACGTTGTACTTGCGCATCTCGCGGGCGATGGTGCCGAAGATGGTCTGGTCGGCGACAGCGGGATTAAGGAACTTGTGGGCTTCCTCGATGGTGATGACCAGCGGCTGGGGTGGAGCAATGCTTTCTCCCATCGCTCTTTCTACCCGCTCACGGTACTGGTCGTGGATGCGCCGGGAGAGAATATTGGCTACCAGTATGTAAGCGGTAACATCGTCGTAGCGCCCGAACTCCAGTACCACGTTAGTGCCTTTATCCAGATACGCCAGGATACGTGCTACGGGGTTATCTGTTGAGTGAGACACCAGGAAGGGCAGCCGCTTGATGGTGTTGATGCCCCTTTGCAGGTTCTGGAAGGTGCTCTCGTGGATGTGCAGTTCCTCGAGCAACGCCTGAATCTCTTCCGTATCTTTCAACTCCGAGGCTCTTAGCAGCCAGTTGCGCCCGAACCTCCTGGCGAGCTGATAAACCG
>CAZHRL010000159.1:0-3182 GCA_964534815.1 uncultured Dehalococcoidales bacterium
TCGCAGCATCCATCATCCCACCCTCATAAAATCTAAATGACCACGTTAGAAAGAAGTCCTAGGGCAAAGTTATCCTGCTGGCATCAGATTAGCACAAATGTTGCCGAATGTCAATTACTTGATTGAGATTGCTTCGGGGCTTCGCCCCTCGCAATGACGGGGCGTGATGATGTTCGTAAACAATCTCTGATTCAATGATGCCTGGCAGTACTTTAGTCATAGTTGAGCCGCCATACATCGAAAACCCGCTCCACTAGAGAAAAAACTATCCGAATGCGGTTCTCTGAGTGATATCGTCGCCCGCTTCTCCCTGAGTGGCGAGGGAGCCAGAGAGGGACTGCCTACCCTTCCCGAACTCAGCAAACGTTACCAAGAGCTATCTCACAAAGAGCTATAACTACTTTTTGGCTGCCTCTTTTGCCGGCTTGGTCAGGATTTCATCGATAATGCCGTACTCGATTGCCTGCTGGGGGTTGAGATAGAAATCGCGGTCGGTATCATGGGCAATCTTGTCCAGAGGCTGACTGGTGTGCTTCGACAGGATACTACGAATTATGTCTTGCTGCCGCATAATCTCACGAGCAGCAATAGCGACATCGGCTGCTTGCCCCTGGGCACCACCAAAAGCCTGGTGCATGTGGATAGTAGCATTGGGTAGTGCATAACGCTTGCCCTTTATTCCGGCACAAAGGAGTACTGTAGCCATGCTGGCCGCCATACCAACACAGATAGTGGAAACCGGCGAACTTATGAGCTGCATGGTATCGTATATTGCCAGCCCAGCGCTAATAACTCCGCCAGGACTTTGGATGTACATGCTTATGTCTTTATCCGGGTCTTCACGCTCAAGATAGAGAAGTTGAGCAATAATACTATTAGCCACCGGGTCGGTGATAGGTGTGAATAACATCACAATACGCTCTTTCAGCAGTAAGGAATATATATCCCATATTCTTTCTCCACGTGGGCCACTCTCAACTACACCAGGAATAACATTCATTAGCTCCATCTTTATTTCCCCTCCTCCTTCTTTCTGCTTTTCTTAGCCTCATCGGAACCCCTGGCGATTGTGGTCAACCGCTCAATGGTTTTCCTGGTAATTAACGTCTCTTTGATTGACTCATGCGCCTGTGGCGAATTCAAAAGTTTGCGCAATTCTTCCTTACTATTCTCAGCGGCATGTTTTACCATATTTCCCACTTCAGCCTCTATCTCAGAGTCGCTGACCTCAATCTTCTCCTCCTCAGAAACCCTGTCCAAAACTAAAGCTCGCCTGACTCTCTTTTCGGCGAAGGGGCGCAACTCCTCGCGCAGTTCTTTTTCCGTCTTGTTGAGGCTCTTCAGGTAATCTTCCAGACCTCCGCCAGTCCTCTGCCAGCGTTCCATCTGCCGGTTGATGATGCGGTCAATCTCCATTTCCACCAGAACTGGAGGGAACTCAAGCTCAGCAACTTCGACCGCAGCGTCAATAACCCGCTCTTCAAAGTCGGCCCTGGTATCCTCTTCCGCCCTGAGGTTTAAGTCAGAGAGGACTCGCTCTCGAAGCGCATCAACAGTCTGTAACTCAGCATTGACTGTTTTGGCAAAATCGTCATTCACCTCAGGAAGGTTCTCTTGCTTTATCTCGTTAATCCTCACCCGGAAGGAAGCCTCTTTCTCTGCCAGCTCTTTGTTGGGATAATCAGCCGGGAAGCTGAGCTTAAACTCCTTCTCATCATCCTTCTTCATCCCAACCAGTTGCCCGGCAAAGCCCGGCGCCGGGAAGGCGGAATCCTGAAGAACCTGATACTGGGCGCTCTTCTGATTAAGATAAGGCTTATTTTCAATACTGCTCCAGACATCCAGGGCGAGCAGGTCGCCAAACTCTATCGGCCGCTCCACCGGCTCCCAGGTAGCGTGCTGGTGGCGCAGCCTCTCGATAACAGCGTCAACATCCTTCTCTGTCACTTCCATTGTCTTTTCTTCGACCTTGATTTTTTGGTACTCGCCGAGCTTGACCTGGGGCTTCAACGGCACGACTGCCTTAAAGACGACCGGGTCAGTCCGGGTTATTTCAATCTGCGGGTGGGCAATGGCTTCGATTGACTGCTCCTTGAGAGCTTTCTCGTAGGCTTCGGGCAGCAGCAAGTCCAGCGCATCGTTGAGCAGACTTTCCCTGCCGAGATGACGTTCCAGTACGGTTCGCGGCGCCTTCCCCTTGCGGAAGCCGGGGATGTTCGCCCTCTTGACCAAGCGTTCATAGGATTTTTGAAGATACGTCTCTACCTCAGCCGGCTCCATTTCAACAGTCAGGAACGCCTGGCTATTTTCTACTTTCTCATTGGTTACCTTCACTTCGCCTCCATCAGAAGATGACTAATCGTTTCGCAAGCAGAGATGCAGTTCCGCGAGCTGCTCCTCAGCAACAGTCGAAGGTGAGTTAAACATAAGGTCGACGGCATTCTGGTTCTTGGGGAAGGCAATCACTTCCCGGATGTTTTCCGCCCCAGCCAGCAACATCACCAGTCGGTCAATACCAAGAGCGATGCCGCCGTGAGGTGGCGCGCCATATTTGAAAGCTTCAAGCATATGACCGAAGCGGTCCATAATATATTCCTCGCTGTGACCCAGGAGCCGGAATACCTTACGCTGAACCTCAGCATTGTAAATTCTGATGCTGCCACCACCGATTTCGTAGCCATTACAGACAACATCATAGTGCTTGCCCCGCACCTTCTCTGGAGCTGTATCGAGCAAGGGTATGTCCTCATCCCAGGGGGCAGTGAAGGGGTGATGCTCTGGCTCCCATCTGCCCAGCTTTTCATCCCTCCTCAGCAGGGGGAAATTCTCCACAAAAGCAAGGGCAAGCAGGTCGGGAGGAGCCAGCTTGAGCCTCTGCCCGATTTCCCTGCGCAGCTCACCCAGGACAGCATTGACCACAGCGGGCTTGCCCGCCACAATGAGCAGGAGGTCGCCCATCTTTGCCCCCAGACGCTCCGCCATTTGTTTCACCTGCTCCAGAGTGAGGAATTTGGCGACAACAGACTTAACCATCTCCAGGGTCAGATTATCCAGACTGCCCGGTGAAGTGCCCAAGGCCATGGTCACCAGTCCCTCGGCGCCCAGACTCTTCGCCAGCTTATTCAGTTCCTCAAGCTGGCTGCGGGTATAAGCAGCACAACCGGGGGCATAGATTCCCTTGA
>CAZHRL010000160.1:0-3147 GCA_964534815.1 uncultured Dehalococcoidales bacterium
CCACCACCTTCAGCCCATAGCCCTCCAGACCGATAACCTTTTTGGGGTTGTTGGTGAGCAATCTGATTTCGTGCAGACCGAGGTCGGCGAGAATCTGGGCGCCAATGCCGTAGTCGCGCAGGTCTGGGGCAAAGCCCAGATGAAGATTAGCTTCCACGGTATCCAGTCCTTTATCCTGAAGAGCATAGGCACGAAGCTTATTATGGAAGCCAATACCCCGACCCTCCTGCCTCATATAGAGGAAGACGCCCCGCCCTTCCTTGGCGATGCTCTGCAGCGCTATGTCAACCTGCTCACCACAATCGCAGCGGAGGCTGCCAAAGACGTCGCCGGTAAGGCATTCGCTGTGGACTCGCACCAGCACCGGCTCCTCGGTCGTGATGTCCCCCAGCACCAGAGCCAGGTGCTCATCGGGGTCGATGTCACTCCTATAGGCGATGGCAATAAATTCACCATACGCCGTGGGCAAACGAGCCTCGGCGACACGGTGCACCAGTTTCTCATGGCGGCGCCTGTAGGCTATGAGGTCGGCAACGCTGATAATCTTTAACTCGAATTTCTGCGCCATAGCCTCGAGCTGGGGCAATCGCGCCATGGTGCCATCCTCATTCATAATCTCACAAATGACCCCCGCCGGATAGAGTCCTGCCAGCCGGGCGAGGTCAACTATCGCCTCAGTATGACCGGCGCGCACCAGAACACCACCTTCTCTGGCACGCAGGGGAAACATGTGCCCTGGCTTGGCGAGGTCCTCAGGCTTAGTTGCCGGGTCAATCAGGGCTTTGACCGTCTCAGCGCGGTCGGCAGCGGAGATGCCCGTGCTCGTGTGGTGCTTAGCCTCAACAGACACAGTGAAAGCAGTGGAGTGCTTGGAGGTATTCTCCGACACCATCAGGGGAATCTTAAGCTCGTCCAGCCGCGAACCGAGGATGGGCATGCAAATCAGCCCGCGGGCGTGCTTTGCCATGAAGTTGATTGCTTCCGCGGTAATCTTCTCGGCGGGGATAGCCAGGTCACCCTCGTTTTCTCTGTCTTCATCGTCAACGATGATAACGAACTTACCAGCTTTGATATCTTCAATGGCTTGAGGAATAGTTGATAGTCCCATATTCATCCTCTCCCGAATTAACTGACCAGAAAACCGTGCTCCTGCAGGAAATCGACGGTAATGCCTTTTCCCTGAGGCTGATGAAACTGCTCCACATATTTGGCAATGATGTCCACTTCAAGGTTAACAATATCACCCACCCGCCGTCGACCAAGGTTAGTATGACTTTGCGTGAAGCCAACCAGAGAGACCTGAAAGGAGGCGGCGTCTCTTTCCACTACGGTCAGGCTCACGCCATCGACGGCGATAAAACCCTTCTTCACCACGTAGCGCATCACTTCTGCTGGAGCTTCAAACCTGACGAGCATCGCCTCGCCTTCCGAATCAATCAAGGCTACTTTACCGGTAGCATCGACGTGTCCCTGCACCAGATGCCCGCCTAGCGGCTTCCCCAGCGTCAAAGGTCGCTCCAGATTAAGCTCATCGCCAACCCTGAGCTGTCCCAGATTGGTCTGCTTCACCGTCTCAGGCATCAGTTCGACCGAAAACGATTTATTATCAAAGTTAACCACAGTCAGGCAGGCACCATTCACAGCGAGGCTGCCGCCAGGCTCCAATCCCTGAAGAACGGTGCTGGCAGAGATAGTAAGACGATTCGGCTGCGCTGAAATTACCCTGCCGACCTCTTCAACGATACCAGTAAACACAAATGCTCCTCGTAAAAAGTGTAACAGATGCCAGAGGTGAAATCAATTCAAGCCCTCTTTTCACAGTATTCCAGTATCTCCCGGGCGGACATCCCGGACAGCCCCATCTTCTCAATCGTCCTGCCCTCTTTGAAGTAGTCCGTTTTGTTCATAATCGATGAGAGCAGGATGATGGCATCGATTGAAGGCGTGGGCACACCGAGCAGCTTCCCAAAGGAAGACACGGGAACGAGTCCGCAGGGAACATCCTCGCGGATATAGCGATGATAAAGGTCAGACGGCGCATCCGGCCCATGACCGCCATGCACTCGACTGTGCACCAGAAAATCGTGGAGGTCAACGCCCGCTTTCTCATAGCTATAGAACTGCTTCAGCGTCTCGTGGGTGGAAAGCACCTTCAGCCCCAGCTTCTCACCCACCTTCACTCGTTCCTCATCGTTCTTCTCCATGACCCGGCAGACCGACTCCGTCATTCCCTGCCAGTAAAACATGAAGTTGCCCCTGGTATCTTCGATGCGCCCGGCGTTGAGGACTGCCGTGGGACAGTGGATAATCATGTTCATGTTGGCGAAGCCTATTTCGAGCACATTTTTCGCCGGGGTGAACTGGGAGAAAAGCTCTTTCAGAGGCGGGATAATGCTGCCAGTTGCCGCTGACGGCAAAGCCGCCACAGGCATGGTGTCCTTGACGCCGAAGATGTTAACCCTGGCTGGAGCTGCCTTGCGACAGGCATACATCAGAGAGGCTGTGCCCGCAATCTTAATATCCTTCTTTATCCCCTTCTTTATCCCCTTCTTTCGGAGCATCTCTTTAAAGGCAAGCGAGGCGAAGTTGTCGGGGTTGAAGACCACGAGCTGCCCATTTTCAAGATAGGGCAGAGCCGCTTCCATGAACGCCATCTGAGCGAAGGCGGGCACGGTGACCATGATGATGTCGGCGCCGGGGAGCACATCTTTCATCTCGGTGGTGGCGCTGGAGAATTTCCCAAAGCCCTCGACCGCCCCAATCAGCTCTACACCACCCTTCTCCCTGATTTCATCAATGTTCTTTTTGAATTTAGGGTGCTCGTAAAGGGCGACTTCAAAACCCTTCAACGTGAGATGGCCAGCGAAGGCAGCACCGCCGTACCCAGCCCCCAGAACAGCAACTTTCTTCACCATAGCTTTCACCTCTAAGCTTTTATTTGAAAGACATCGATAGTGTATTTTCTGAGAACATCCTCACGAATCTCTATCCCCAGTCCCGCCTTATCGTTTATCCTGACCACACTGCCCTTTATCTGCTCGGAATAAGTGGTAACGTCGTCCTCAAGTCTCGTTGGCGAGAATAAAGCGTGGCCTAAATCGAGGATGTTTTCCGCACTGACTCCCAGATGCAGCATGGCAGCCTGGG
>CAZHRL010000161.1:0-3139 GCA_964534815.1 uncultured Dehalococcoidales bacterium
GACACCATGGACACCTTCATGTGCTCCTCGTGGTACTTCCTGCGCTACACCAGCCCCCACCACAGCAAGCACCCCTTTGACCCAGAGAAAGTCCGTTTCTGGATGCCGGTAGACCTCTACACCGGCGGCGCTGAACACGCTGTGATGCATCTCTTCTACGCCCGGTTCTTCACCAAGGCACTGCGGGATATGGGTCTGATTCAATTCAGCGAACCATTCACCAAGCTTTTCAATCAGGGCGTTATTATTGCCAAGCGCCAGAAGATGAGCAAGTCGCGGGGCAACGTGATTACCCCTGACGCCTATGTTGACCAACTCGGCGCCGATACCGTGCGTGCCTACCTCATGTTTGTCGGACCGTGGGAGTTGGGCGGGGAGTGGCATGATACCGGCATCAGCGGCGTCTCCCGCTGGCTCAACCGTGTCTGGGCGCTGGTGTTGAAAGGATACAGTGAGGCAGAGGTGATCGACCCTGCCATCAGAGAGAGGACGGAACGAGAACTGATACGCGTCACCCACCAGACCGTCAGGAAAGTAACCGAGGACATTGAAAGAATCCGCTTCAACACTATGATTGCCGCACTGATGGAGTTCACCAACTACCTGGCCAGAGTGAATGAAGCCAGAGTCATTTCTACGGCGACCTGGCAAGGGGCGATAGATACCTTACTTCTGCTTTTAGCGCCTACTGCCCCTCATTTCACTGAGGAGCTATGGCAGAAATTGGGGCACGATTACAGCATACATAACCAGCGCTGGCCCAGATGGGATGAAGAGCTAGCCAGGGATGAAGAGATTACCCTGGTCGTTCAGGTCAACGGGAAGCTGCGCGACCGGATTACCGTCCCGGCATCTATCAGCGAGGACGAAGCCCGACAACTGGCACTGGACAGCCAGCGGGTAAAGGCTCACCTTGAAGGTAAGAAATTAGTTGACATAATATATGTCCCGGGCAGGCTGGTAAACCTGGTAGTGAAATGAGCGTCAGCAATCTGAAGATAGCCTTCATCGGCGGGGGGAATATGGGAGAGGCGATGCTGGCTGCTCTTTTGAACAAAGGTCTAGCTAAGCCAGAAACTCTCTGGGTGAGCGACATAAGTGAAACTCGCCGCCAGCACCTCAAGCAACGATACGGAGTCGCCGTGATGAACGACAACCCGGGAATCGCAAGGCAGGGTGAGATTGTGGTTCTCGCCATCAAACCACAGAACCTGCCTGCGGTAATGCCTGAGCTTAACGGCAAGCTCGAGTCCGAGCAACTGGTGCTCTCCATTATCGCCGGGGCAAGACTTGCCACCCTGCAAAAGGGAATCAACCACCGGCGCATCGTCCGGGTGATGCCCAACACACCTGCCCAGATTGGGGAAGGGATGAGCGTCTGGACAGCCACTCCTGAAACAACGGAACAACAGAAGAAATGGACTGGCGCTATCCTCGGCGCCATGGGCAAAGAAATCTATGTTGAGGACGAGAACTATATTGATATGGCTACTGCCATCAGCGGCAGCGGACCAGCTTATCTTTTTCTCTTCACCGAGTCATTGATTGAAGCTGCGGTGCATATTGGTTTTTCTCAGAATGTCGCTCAGGAACTGGTGCTGCAGACGGTGCTCGGCTCAAGCCATTTTCTCCAGAAATCGGGCAGGGCACCCGCCGAGCTGAGGAGAATGGTTAGCTCCCCCGGCGGCACCACCGCCGAGGCTCTCAAGGTATTCGAAGAAGGCAAGTTCAACGAACTGGTCAAGCAAGCTATTACGGCTGCTTACCACAAAGCCAGAAAGCTGGGAAGCTAGAGAGGGAAAAAAGATGAAAGTTTGGCGAATTATCACCATCATATTGCTCTGCCTGGTTCTGGCTGGCTCCGTAGCCTGTAATCCCTTTGCCCCTGTTAAAGAACAGATTATGTGGCAGCAGGTTAAGGTAACCCGGGGCGATTTGACCGTCAGCGTCAGCGGCAGCGGTAAACTGGAAATCTCCAAAGATACAAATTTGAGCTTTGGCGTCAGTGGCAGGGTAGAAGAAATATTCGTCGAGGAGAATGATACGGTCAAGAAAGGGGAGGTGCTCGCCAAACTGGATACCGGGGCTCTGGAGCTGGCGGTAACCCAGACGCAGGTAGCTCGGGCACAGGCAGAACTGGCTCTGGCGCAGGCACAAGCAGCTCTGGATGAGGCGAGATATAACCTGGATATACTGCAGATGCGGCACGTCTCCTACGAGCAGCAGAGAATCGCCAAGCTGCAAATCAGTGCCCTTGAGCAACAGATTCAAACTGTAGGGCTGCAGATTCAACAGGCAGAACAATCCATCCCTGAAGCCCAGAAGCAGCTCGAATGGGCAACCATCACCGCCCCGTTCGATGGCATCGTAAACAGTGTCGATGTTGATGAAGGTGATACCGTTGTTGCCGGTCAAAGCATCGTCCACCTGATAGACATCACCAACCTGGAATTAAAGATAGACGTGGATGAGATAGATATACCTCACGTAAAGCTGGGGCAGAGCGTCATTATTGAAATAGATGCGCTGCCCGACGTTTCTCTTGAAGGTAAAGTTGCCTCCATTTCGCCTCTATCCAAAGAGGAGTCCGGTCTGGTGCTTTACGAGGTTACCGTCGCCCTTACTGTTCCCGAAGGCTTCGAGCTTAGAGCTGGCATGAGTGCTACCGGCAATATAGTTATTGACGAACGGAGCGATGTCCTGCTGCTGCCCAACCGGGCTGTTGTCAAAGATAACCAGGGCAATACCGTGGTGAAAGTTGCGGCTGGTGAACAGATTGAGGAGAAGCCGATTGTCGCCGGCATCAGCGACGGTTTGCAAACCGAGATTCTGGACGGTCTGGAAGAGGGCGATACAGTGCTGATAGAAATAAAGACAAAGCCAGCCCCGGCTGGTGGTTTCTTCGGCGGCAGCCAGTAATTGGCTACTAAGATGGCGATGATTGAACTGGGAAACATCACTAAGGTCTATCGCATGGGAAAGGTGAATGTGAACGCCCTTAATGGGGTATCTCTCTCCATTGAAAAGGGCGAGATGATAGCCATTATCGGCGCCTCTGGCTCAGGCAAGTCCACTTTGATGAACATCATCGGCTGCCTTGATAAGTCGACTTCAGGAAGATACTTCCTTGAAGGAAGTG
>CAZHRL010000162.1:0-3115 GCA_964534815.1 uncultured Dehalococcoidales bacterium
CAGTTATCTGGTGACCGGGTTTGTCTGGAGGGATACCAGACAGGTCAACAAAGGCAGCCACCATTTTATTGGGGAGTAAACCCTTAAGAATGTTACCAAAGCTCCGCTTGCTGTAGCGGTCGAAGTCGCGCTGCAGTCGCTGGCGCAACTGCTCATGGCTGAGCGCCGGCTTGAGGTCGATGGACACGCTGACGGGTCCCTGCTCCAGGGCATCGACAATTGCTAGACTCATGCGCAGGGTGATGGGTCCTCCGATGCCGAAATGGGTGAACATCATTTCGCCCAGACGACTTTCAATGACGGGAGGACGCGGCTGTCTGCCCCGGATGCCCCGCCCGACGTCGCTGGCTGGCGCCAGCGCAGGGTCAATCTCCTCAGCACGACATTGAAACGCTGTCAGGCGCACATTGCGCAGGCTGACCCCCTGCATGCCTTTGGCACGCTCCACCTCAGACACCACCAGAGGCACCAGAGCCGGGCGAAGCTTCGTAACCGTGTGCCCCACTGCCGCCGCCATACGATAGCCATCGCCCGTGGAACCGGTGTCAGGGAAGGAGACACCGCCGGTCGCCAGGACAACTACGCCGGCAGGATATGGCTCATCATCTGCTCGCACACCGATGACACGACCTTCCTCGACCAGAATCTCATTAACGCAGACGCCCGTGCGCAGTGGCACCCTATTGTCCACAAGGTAACGCCCCAGGGCGCGCACCACATCGCGGGCATCATCAGAAGCGGGAAAAATGCGACCACCTCGCTCAGTTTTGGTCTCCACACCATAGCGCCTCAAAAAGGCGAGCAGGTCATCGCGGAAGAATCGATGGAAGACACTATAGAGAAAATTGCCGTTATCGCCGTAGGCGGCAATAAAGTCGTCCAGCTCTTTAGCATTGGTCAGGTTACAGCGCGTCTTGCCGCTGATAAGGATTTTCTTGCCAGGGCGCTCCATCTTTTCCAGGAGAAGAACCTCGGCGCCCAGTTCGGCGGCACGCCCCGCCGCCATCATGCCACTGGCACCAGCGCCGATAACGATAATACGCTTGCTACTTCTCATCCACAGACTCTATCAGCAGATTGTGCTTTAGACGACCTCAGCTTGTCAAGAGCTTGATTTACGGGTTAAGATGCGTCATTATCTATAGTTAACATCCCAAAGAGGCGAGTTCGACTTGACAGCGAACAGGAAAACAAAGCTCTTTTACGGCTACATCATGGTAGCCGCTGCCCTTTTCATTATGACGCTTGCCTGGGGAGCCTTATTCTGCATCGGCGTCTTCTTCAAGCCAATGCTCGAAGAGCTGGAGTTGACCCGCGCTGCCACCTCGATAGCGCAGTCGATTTCTATCCTGCTCACCGGTTTTGTCGGCATCTTCCTAGGCAGACTGAACGACCGACTTGGGCCGCGGCTAATCGTGACGGCAGGCGGCTTATTTCTGGGCGCGGGCTACTTACTGATGTCGCTGACTGAGACTAGCTGGCAGCTATACCTCTTCCGCGGCGTATTGGTTGGTATCGGTATGTCGGGAACCTATGTTCCCCTGCTGTCCACCATCGCCAAGTGGTTTTACCACAGAAGAGGACTGATGATGGGTATTATCATATCAGGAGTCGGACTGGGCACCACGGTCATGCCGCCGCTAGCCAACTGGCTCATCTCAAGCTACGGCTGGCGGGACTCCTATATCATCCTTGGCGCAGCAACTTTGATATCAGTCATACTAGCTGCCCAATTCCTCAAGCGTGACCCCGCTGACGCAGGACAATTTCCTTATGGTGGAGTAGAAGCGAAGCAAGAGGAAGTAGCTGGACTTTCCCCGCAAAGAGTGCTCCAGACCACCCAGTTGTGGTTGCTTTGCTTCATATTTCTCTTCTTCGATTTCTGCGCTGATGCCGTGCTGGTACACATCGTGCCCCATATCACTGACTTCACTATTTCCGCAGCCAGCGCTGCCAGCATTCTGGCTGCCCTGGGCGTTGTGAGCATCCCGGGCAGAATTGTGATGGGCAACGCCGGTGACAGAGTCGGCAGCAAACTGACTATGCTAATCTGCTTTGCCATTATGCTGGGGAGCTTCGTCTGGCTCCTGTTCGCCAGAGAGGAATGGGCATTCTACCTGTTCGCCATCGCTTTCGGCTTTCCTTACGGTGGTCTGGCGGCTCTAATGTCGCTGGTGGTCACGGAGCTATTTGGACTGAGCGCCATCGGTCTGATTCTGGGGATTGTTACCTGCGGTGCCACCATCGGCGCGGCCGCCGGACCCGCTCTTGCCGGCTTTATCTTCGATGTTACCGGGAGCTACCAGCTGGTTTATATAATTTGCACGGCGCTCAGCGCTGTTTGCGTGGTGTTAACTTTGCTTTTGAAGCCGGTCACCGGCAAATGAGAAGGAAAATTGGAAAATAGTTAAAGAGCTAGTCCCTTTATTTATGCCTTTTCGGTAATATCTCTACGAACCTCTCATTAAGCTTCGTGAGCCGCTAATCATTGCCTTCTTCTCGTTATACTTATTGAGCACTTTTGCTTGCATTAAAGCTATTCTGTCAATTGACCCATTCTCGTACGATTTCTTGGCTTTTATTAAGCCATCCAATATTGCTTTCTGGACTTCTTCATCTGGTATATACGCAGGGCAGCGTAACAGAAGGTCGCCGACCCTCTGGTTAGAACCATCAGAACCCACATTGATTATGATTCGTTCTTTTTGAGTGCCTAGCTCTCTAAGTATAATATAATTTACTAAAAGTTCCTCAACATAAGTAGGAATAAACTCCGATGTCTTGAGTGCCCCGTGCCACTCGTGGAAGAACTTAGGTTCTTCGTCTCCCTTATCATACCCTGAGAACTCTTCGGGGTGTCCTATGACATATCGTCTTCTTTCCTTGTCTAATATAAATGATTGATACTCGTAGTCTCCTAATACGATTAATGGTTTTCCGAAAGTATCATTTTTGAAGTATTTTTCAAGACTATCCGCAGACAAGATAACAGCATCGGTGGGGTAGTGGTCTTCAATATTTGTGCAGAGTTTTGTTCCTAGTATTTCTCGTTCCCAAATCAGTGGAGTGAACCCCTGAGGCTGGACACTTCGGGTTAGGAAGGTTTGGTAGGGTC
>CAZHRL010000163.1:0-3097 GCA_964534815.1 uncultured Dehalococcoidales bacterium
ATAGCCCTTATTGACGCCGTGGCTGATAACCTCGGCACCGGCGGCTCTGGCTGTATTTGCGGTAGCGTCAGTTGAACCGTCATCAATAACAACGACCCGGTCAACATATCTGGTAGCTCTGGAGACTACCTCCCCGATAGAGTGCTCGGTATTATAGCAGGGGATGGCAGCGATGATTTTAGGATGCGATTGTGCCATAATGTTTTCCTTGTTAACCATTGACTGTTTTATTATACCAGACAGACTGTGATGAAGTTCTCTCCAATTGAGGTTGTTTACGAACCTCATCACGCCACGTCATTGCGAGGGGCAAAGCCCCGAAGCAATCTCGACCGATAAGCTGTGTCTGATTCAGAGATTGTTTCGCCCTTCTGCTGAAGGACTCAGCAATGACGCATTCGGGCTTTTATCTTGTGAGTTGCTAAACGACCTCTCCCATTCTAAATTGACGTCGCTGCTGGGCGCTGGTATATTTAGTGTGTCTTCTATTTTTAAGCGGAGGTAAGTAGTTTTGGCATCGAGGCTAGCTTTATTTCCGTTGACGGCTGAGGTGAGCAAAAGGGGGCACCTCATTATTGGTGGCTGTGACACGGTGGATTTGGCTGCCGACTTTGGCACTCCCCTGTATCTCTTTGATGAAGTTACCCTGCGCAGCAAATGTGAAGAGTTCAAAAGAGAGTTTAGTCGGCATTATGAGGATACCACGGTCATTTACGCTGCGAAAGCCTTTATCAATAAGGCTTGGGCGAGCATTCTGAAGGAGGAGGGGCTGGGGCTGGATGTGGTCTCCGCCGGGGAGCTCAGCATTGCCCGTTCCGTTGGTTTCCCTCTGGACAAGGTCTATTTCCACGGAAATAACAAGTCGGACGAGGAGCTGAGACTGGCATTGGAATGGGGTGTTGCTCGCATCGTCGTCGATAACTTTCAGGAGTTGCAGCGGTTAAATGAAATCGCCGGGGAGTTGAGCGGCAAACCCGATATTCTGCTGCGGCTGTCTCCCGGCGTTGACCCCCATACCCATAAGTATATTGCCACCGGCATCGTCGATAGCAAGTTCGGTTTCTCCCTTTTTGATGCCGAGGAGGCAGTGGCTCAGGCTATCTCGGCGCCAAATCTGAACCTGATTGGCTTGCACTTCCACATCGGCTCCCTTATCTTCGAGATGGAGCCTTATCAGGAGTCAGTGGAGTTTATCCTGAACTTTGCCGCCAAAATGAAGCAGAAATATAAGTTTGATATGAAGGAACTGAATATTGGCGGGGGGTTTGCCATTCAATATGTCATGGACACCCCGGCGCCGCCGGTTTCCGTCTATGCTGAAGTAATCGTCTCCAAGGTTGTCAGCAAGTGCCGTGAGCTGAAGCTGGCGCTGCCTCAGCTTATCATCGAGCCGGGGAGAGCGATAGTGGGGCAGGCTGGGGTGGCGCTGTATAAGGTGGGCGTGGTCAAAGACATACCGGGTGTCCGCTGCTACGTCTCGGTGGATGGTGGCATGTCCGACAACATCCGCCCCGCCCTCTATGGCTCAAAATATGAGGCGGTAGTGGCGAATAAGATGCTGGATAAGGAGGCGGGGAAGTTTACTATCGCCGGCAAGTTCTGTGAGTCCGGCGATATACTGGTGCAGAAAGTCAGCCTGCCGCCGGTTCTGGCAGGCGATATTATCGCCATACCGGACTGCGGGGCTTACTGCATACCGATGTCGAGCAACTACAATGGTTCCCTGAAGCCAGCCATTGTTCTGGCAAATGATGGCAAGGCAAGACTCATCCGCCGCCGTGAGACCTTTGAAGACCTGGTCGGGAATGACGTCGTTTAATTGGGAGGTGGCTTAATTTGTGGCAGGTAGTGGGGCAAAACCGGGCGGTATCGTTGCTCCAGATTAGCCTGGCAAAGGGGACTCTGGCTCATGCCTATCTTTTCATTGGTCCTCAGCATGTCGGCAAGATGACACTGGCGCTGAACCTGGCTCAGGCATTGAACTGTGAGGCGGCTGAGCCGCCCTGCAGTGTCTGTTCCTCCTGCCAGAAGATAGCTTCCGCCAAACACGCCGATGTCCAGGTTATTGGTCTGGCTTCTGCTGATTTAACTGAAGGCAAGCCTCGAGCGGAAATCAGCATCGACCAGATTCGGGAGGCGCAGCACTCCGCCAATCTGCCTCCTTTCGAGGGGAAATATAAAATCTTTATCATCGATGGTGCTGAATTTCTTTCCCACGAAGCGGCTAACTGCCTTTTGAAAACTCTGGAAGAGCCGCCGGAAAGGGTGGTATTCGTATTGTTGACCACCAATGCTAGGCTCCTTCCCGCTACCGTGGTTTCTCGTTGCCAGCGGCTGGACTTATCTCTCATAGCGGCATCTGAGGTAGAGACAACCCTGAACACTCGCTGGGGAGTTGCCTTTGACAAAGCAAAGCTTCTGGCGAGGCTCTGCCACGGCTGTCTGGGCTGGGCAATACAGGCTGCTCTTGATGACGGTCTGCTTCAGCAGCGTGCGGAACGGTTGGAAAAGCTGCTGGACATAATGGGCGCTGGCTATGAGGAGCGCTTTGCCTACGCCGCTAAACTGGCGGAGCAGTTCAGCCAGAACCGGGGTCGGGTTCAGGAGGTGCTCGATTTATGGCTCGACTGGTGGCGCGACCTGATGCTGACTAAGGTCGGCTGCTGTGATATGATTACTAATGCGGACTATGCCGCTACTCTGACTGATTGGGCAAGGAGCTTGAGTCTGACTGAGATAAGGTTGTTTATGGCTGATATTCAGGCGGTGGGTGAGCAACTAAGGCAAAATGCCAGTCCGCGCCTTGCGCTTGAAGTGTTAATGCTGAATATGCCCAAGAGAAAAGAAGGTATTCTGGTAAAGCATGGCTGATATTGTTGGCGTCCGATTCAAAAGGGCGGGCAAGATTTACTACTTTGACCCGGCTGGTCTTGAGTTAGCGGTAAATGATTGTGTGGTGGTGGATACCGGGCGGGGTGCTGAACTGGGGTGGGCGGTCCTTGCTCCCAAACAGGTAATCGCGGAAGAAGTGCCCAAGCCGTTGAAGGCAGTATTGCGTAAGGCAACTGCCGAGGACATCCAGCGTGCTCGTGAGTTT
>CAZHRL010000164.1:0-3071 GCA_964534815.1 uncultured Dehalococcoidales bacterium
GTCATCAGAGTTTGAGAAAAAAGTTTTACCACCCTCAAGTTTCCCGTGCCTGCCGACAGACTGCCGGCTTTAGCAAAAAGGTAATCCCCGAGGAGCAAGGCTCTGTTCTCACCCCAGGCACGACTAACCGTCGGCTTGCCGCGGCGAACCGGCGAATTATCCACAATATCATCGTGAACCAGGGTAGCGGTATGGAGAAGCTCTATCGCCATTGCCATCGGGATCAGGGTGTTGAGCTTATAGCTAAAAAACTTCGCAGAAAGCAAGGTGAGAGCTGGCCGAATGCGTTTCCCGCCATTTTTCAAAGTATACGCCAGCAACTGCGCCAGCAAGGGAAACCCAGAATCAGCTACTTCCTCTAAGCTTCTCTCGACCTTCTCCAGGTCTTTTTGGACAGGCTTGTAAATATCACTAAGATTCACTTGACCCACCAGACCCCAGGCGGCTTGTTTCCTCATCAACAATGCTGTCGTCCAGCTTATGAAATAGCGGTTCCGGCGCTAATAGCTTCTGCCCCGGCACCGGTGATTGAACCTGCCAGCCGGTTGTCTCAATGCTGCCATCAAAGCCAAGAAATTTATGAAGCCTCTCAGAACTGAAGGGCAGAAACGGGTAAAGAACGGTCTTCAAAGCTGCAAGCACCGACACAGCTACATAAACGGCTGTAGCCGAAGCCTGCTTATCCTGCTTGATGGTCTTCCACGGAGCTTTATCATCGAGGTAGCGGTTAACCTCCTGAGCCAATGCCATAGCCGCCTTAATTCCTTCCTTGAAGTGGCACGCGTAAAGGAGCTTGTCGACATCCTGAAACGTCTCTTGAGCTTTAGCCAGAAGACCTTTATCCTGACGGTCAAGCTCACCGGGTTCCGGTACTGCACCATCGGAATTACGGTAGGTAAAGGTGAGAACGCGATGAGCTAAATTGCCATAGGTCGCTCCCAGCTCATCGTTATTACGCCGCAGAAATTCACGCCAGGAGAAATCGGTGTCCCCTGTTTCCGGCATGTTAACCGAAAGTAAATAACGCAGCGGGTCGGGGTCATAACGCTGCAAATAATCGGGAAGCCAAACCGCCCAGTTCCGACTGGTAGACAGTCGCTTACCTTCGATGGTCAGAAACTCGTTGGCTGGTACATCATAGGGAAGGTTGAGCCCACCATAGCCCATAAGCATCGCTGGCCAGATGAGCGTATGAAACGGTATGTTGTCTTTGCCGATAAAGTAGTAGCTCCTGGCATCGCCGCTCCAGAAAGGCTGCCAGGCGGCATCATCGCCATGTGATTTCGCCCACTCCTTGCTTGCCGAAAAATAGCCGATAACCGCCTCAAACCAGACATAGATGCGCTTATTCTCAAATCCCGGCTGAGGTACGGTTACACCCCAGTCTATATCACGAGTTATGGCACGGTCTTTAAGCCCACCCTCCAGAAAGCTCAGGGTGAAGTTCAGCGCATTCTGACGCCAGTGAGTCTGCTCCTTAACCCAGGATTTCAACCTGTCCTCAAAGGCACTGAGGCGGAGGAAGAAATGCTCGGAAACCTCAAAGCGAGGGGTGGCGGAACAAAGGCGACAGCGCAGATCAAGAAGGTCGCTGGGATTCATGGTCCGGCCGCATTCATCACACTGGTCACCGCGTGCCTGCGGAAAGTGGCAGTAAGGACAGGTACCTTCAACATAGCGGTCTGGTAGAAAGCGCTGGCATTCAGGACAATATGCCTGAGGCACAGCATCCTTATAGATATAGCCTTCTTCCAGAAGCTTAAGAAAAATATCATGAGCAGTCTGAGCGTGATTCGCAGTGCCGGTAGTGGTGAACAAGTCCCAGGATATGCCCAACTTCTGCCAGCAATCGAGAAACTCCTTGTGGTATTTGTTTACTATCTCCTGAGGCGACTTCTTCTCCTGCTCGGCACGCAGTGTTATGGGTGTCCCGTGCTGGTCACTGCCCGAAACCATCAATACCTTATTGCCCTTGAGACGGTGATAACGGGCGAATATATCCGCCGGCAGATAAGCCCCGGCGATATGCCCCAGATGCAGCGGCCCATTGGCATAAGGCCAGGCAACGCCAATAAAAATAGTCTCAGCCACTATTAATCCTCATGGTCAAAATTGTAATCCCCAGATTCTACTCTGAATTTAGACTTGTCGGGAAAAAGGTCAGCACCTCCTCGCTCTTTTCCTTTACGTAAGCGGCGTAGCCCTTGGCTAAACAACATTTGACGCAGAAACGAGATTTCTTGCCCTCCCTCTTGCCCTTGCCCTTGCCCTTGCTCTCGCCCTCTTCCTCTTCTTCCATTAGCAAATAGCTTTCCCCTTGTTCAATCAGGCTGTGACAAGAATCACATTTGATTTCGCCTATAGAGACACATCCTCGATTCATCTCAATCTCCTTTTGCCGTTTTTAGCCACGCTTGATAAATTTTCTTTTTCGATATACCACTGGCTTCAGAGAGACGGGCTACCGCTTCCTTAGCACCAGCTCCCTGCTGATAAAGCTTACGTAATTCTTTTTCGATTTGCTGACCAATCTCAGGCTCCTGTCTTGCCTTACCCTCAATGACCAGCGTAAACTCGCCCCTGGGCTGGGCAAAGTGCTCTATTGCCTGGCTCATTCTACCCCTGAACACCTCTTCATAAACTTTGGTTAGCTCGCGGCACACTGCCACTTTTCTATCCCCAAAGACCTCTATGGCATCATTCAATGTCTCCACAAGCCGATGCGGAGCCTCAAAAGTAACCATCGTCCACGGTTCATCAGCCAGGGACTTAAAAAGACGTCGCCTGGCACTCTGGCGTCGGGGCAAAAAACCCAGGTAAAGGAACTCATTAGACGGCAGCCCGGAGACCACCAGAGCTGTTATCACCGCCGAGGCGCCGGGAACGGGCACCACAGAAACCCCACGCTCAATTGCCGCGGCGATAAGCTCATAACCAGGGTCGCTTAATCCCGGCATACCCGCTTCCGAGACCAGAGCTACATCTTTTTCCTCAAGGCAGTCCAGTAGATAACCGAGCTTAGCCCGCTTATTATGCTCGTGATAGCTGGTCAGCGGCGTCTTTATGTCATA
>CAZHRL010000165.1:0-3065 GCA_964534815.1 uncultured Dehalococcoidales bacterium
GGTCGTCTGGTTTCAGGGAAGGTAGATTGGGGTCGTCTGGTTGACACCGAGGAAATCATTGGCGCCATCAAACAGGTGCTGGGCAGAAGCGATGATTTAGCCGGAAGGCATATTGTGGTTACTGCCGGCGGCACCCAGGAGCCTATCGACCCGGTGCGTGTCATCACCAATCGTTCCTCGGGCAAGATGGGCTATGCCCTGGCTGAGGCGGCGCGCGATAGAGGGGCAAAGGTGACCTTAATTACCGCTCCCACTGCTCTTCCCGAGCCCGCCGGTCTTGAAGTTGTCCACGTCGAAACCGCCGTGCAGATGAAAGAAGCAGTGGCTAAGGCGGTAGCGCAAGCTGATGCCCTCATCATGGCAGCGGCGGTGGCGGATTACCAGCCGAAGAAAATGGCTAAGTCCAAGCTCAAGAAAGAAGAAGCAGAAAGCCTGACTCTGGAGCTGGTGAGAACGCCGGATATTCTGGGCGAGGTGAAAGGTAGCTTCATCAGAGTTGGCTTTGCCGCTGAGAGCGAAGATATGATTGCCAACGCCCGGCAGAAGCTTCAGAAAAAGAATCTTGACCTGATTGTAGCCAACGAGATTGTTGGACCGAGCAGCGCCTTTGGCAGCGACACCAACAAGGTAGTCATAATCAGTCGAGATGGCAAGGTAGAAGAATTGCCCGTTATGACCAAGCGAGAGGTAGCCGATAAGGTGCTGGACAGGGTGGGGGAGGTGTTAGGTAGGAAAGGGAGTTAAACATGTCAAGTAAGAAGCTTTATATTGGCGAGGTTTCTGTTATTTTTGTTGGAGGCGAGACTGTTGAAAAGAGTATCTTCAAGAGTGGACGTACTATCTGGATAAACGACCACATCGTACACCCTATGAACCGCAATTCGTTTGACGGGGTGATTCACGAGATAAGTGTTATTCATAATAAAGCGATAGAGAAGTGGGAATGGAAAGAATTCGGTCGTGACCATAACAAACTCCAGTCTAGAAGGTATAAGAAATGAAAAACGAAGAAATGCGAGGTTTATTTATCGGTAAGGATATTAAATGGGAAGAAATTGAAGGACATGGCTTCCGAGTGATGCAGTTTCTACCGTTGACCCATATAGAGAATGAGAAAATAAAGGACGCATCAAAATTCATGCCCTATGCCTATCTGTTTGTAGACTGTCCCACTTTTAAGAGGGAGAATACCGATATATTGATGCCCGTTCTTCACAGGATAGATTTCAGCCACTTTTGGGAGCTTTACAAAGAGAGAGGCGTGACGTCTGATGAGGAAGTAGTTGTGTCGTATATACCGCACAAAAAAGGAGCGCGGAAGTTCTTAGGCAAAATATTACCGCATTTGTTCATTGAAGTCAGACCTAAAGGAAGTCTAGACGAAATCTATCGTATGGATGAGTGCAAAGATTTGGATAAATTTAAAGAATTGATAAAACGAACGCTCCCAATTATCGCATGCGACCCAGAGGAAGGATGGAGCAAATAAAAGGGCTGGAGATGGATAGAAAGAAGCTAAAAAGGGAGTTCAAAGGAAGGGGGCAAAGCCCCCTTATCTAAAATCTCCCCCTTCCCCTTAACCGAAGGGGAAGGGGTCAGGGGATAGGGTTACCTAAACCATTGTGAGCTAAACTACCTTCTAGAAAGACAGCCATGACAGAACCAACTCAATATGAAATGCCCAAAGCCTACGAGCCGGGCAAGGTAGAGCGCAAGTGGTACCAGTTCTGGCTGGACAAGGGCTACTTTATACCTAAAATAGACCCGGAAAAGAAGCCCTTTGTCATCATCATGCCGCCGCCCAACGTCACCGGCGAGCTTCACCTCGGGCATGCGCTGACAGCCACTCTGGAAGACATTATGATACGCTGGCATCGTATGAAGGGTGAGCCGGCACTCTGGCTGCCTGGCACCGACCATTCCGGCATCTCGGCGCAGGTGGTTGTCGAGCGTCTCATCGCTAAAGAAGGGCTGACCCGACATAAGCTAGGCAGGGAGAAATTCACCGAGCGAATGTGGCGGTGGGCGGAGCAGTGCCGTGAGACTATCAGGGAGCAGCACCAGCGCTTGGGCGCTTCCTGCGACTGGACGCGCGAGCGCTTTACCCTGGACGAGGGTCCGAGTCGGGCGGTGCGCACCGCTTTTGTTCGACTCTACGAGAAAGGGCTGATATATCGCGGCGAACGTATCATCAACTGGTGTCCGCGCTGTGCCACCGCCCTTTCCGACCTCGAAGTGGAGCATAAGGAACTGAAAGGACATCTCTACTACGTCCGCTATCCTTCAGCCGATAGACCCAGCGAATTTATCACTGTCGCCACCACCCGTCCCGAGACCATCCTTGGCGATACAGCCGTCGCCGTTAATCCTGCCGACGGGCGGTACAAGAAAATGGTGGGGAAAAAGGCGATTCTGCCTGTCTTAAAACGTATTATCCCCATAATCGCTGATGAAGCGGTTGACCCGGCTTTCGGCACGGGGGCGGTGAAAATCACCCCCGCCCACGACCCGGTGGACTTTGAGGTCGCCCAGCGGCAGGGATTGCCTTCAGTCAATATCCTTAATCCCGATGCTACCATGAATGAAAATGCCAGACCTTATGCTGGACTCGACCGTTTTGCCTGTCGTAAAGCCATACTGGCTGACCTGGAAAAGGAGGGGCTTCTGGTAAAGGTCGAACCGTATACGCATTCGGTGGGACACTGCCAGCGCTGTCAGACGGTCATTGAGCCTATCGCTAGCAAACAGTGGTTCGTCAGGATGGAGCCCCTGGCGCAGCCAGCTATCAAAGCCGTAACCGATGGGCGCATCGCCATCCTCCCTGAGCGCTTCGCCAAGGTCTATCTCAACTGGATGGAGAATATCCGCGACTGGTGTATCAGCCGCCAGCTCTGGTGGGGGCACCGCATCCCGGTCTGGTATTGCCGCGACTGTGAAGGACTGACGGTAGCTGTGGAACCCCCGCAGTCCTGCCAGAACTGTAGCTCGACCGACAACGAGCAGGACACGGATGTCCTGGATACCTGGTTCAGCTCGGGGCTGTGGCCGCACTCCACCCTGGGCTG
>CAZHRL010000166.1:0-3057 GCA_964534815.1 uncultured Dehalococcoidales bacterium
TTTGACATAGGGTGAAGACCAGCGATTTCGATTATTACCTGCCTCCCGAGCTGATTGCCCAGACTCCGATTGAACCGCGAGACCACTCGCGGCTTATGGTTCTGAACAGGGCTGATGGCTTGATAGAACATCACAGGTTCTTCGAGCTGCCTGACTATCTGAAGGCAGGAGATGTCCTCGTCTTCAATGACAGTCGGGTTATTCCCGCTCGACTCAAGGGGAAGAAAGTCGGCACAGGTGGCAAGATTGAGATTCTGCTGCTACGTCGGCTCAAGGCTAATGAGTGGGAAGCGCTGGTCAAGCCAGCAAGTCGGCTTAAAACTGGCGCAAAGATTGAGATAGCGGGCGAGAAGCACAAAGCCGCTGTAATGGCGGAGGTAGCCGCGCTTGGGCAAGATGGCGTCAGAATCGTCCGCTTCTCCGATGAAACGCAGCTATTCCAACTGGGCGCAGTCGCCCTGCCTCCCTATATTCATACCCCACTGGCTCGCCCCGAGCGCTATCAGACGGTCTATGCCCGTATCAACGGCAGTGTCGCCGCGCCGACCGCCGGCTTGCACTTCACGCCAGAACTGCTCGAAAGGATAAGAGAGAAGGGAGTCCATTGCCTTTTTGTTACCCTGCATGTGGGGCTGGATACCTTCCGACCCGTTCGTGAGGAAGACCCGAGAGAGCATTCCATTTACAGGGAATATGGTGTGCTCAGTCGAGAGGTGGCAGCGCAGTTGTCTCAAGCCAGAGCGGAGGGGCGGAGAACAATCGCTGTGGGCACCACCACCGTGAGAGTTCTGGAAGAGGGGGCACAGCGAAGCCAGCTTCCACAGGTTCAGCCGTTCGAGGGCTGGGTGAGCCTTTTCATCCTGCCGGGTTACCACTTCCGTCTGGTGGACATGCTGCTCACCAATTTCCATCTGCCACGCTCAACCCTGCTCATGCTGGTGTCTGCTTTTGCCGGTAAAGATTTCATTAAGCGCGCCTATGATGAAGCCATCGCCCAGCGCTATCGCTTTTACAGCTTCGGCGATGCGATGCTGATTATTTGAGGGGAGAATTTGTGAATATTCCCAAACCAAAAGTTTTCGTTACCCGTATCATTGCCCAGGAGGCGCTGGATAAGATTGGGCAGACCACTGAGATGGAAGTGTGGCCGGGCGAATTGCCCCCTCCCTACGAGCTGATTTTGGAAAAAGCGAGAAAGGTCGACGGGCTGCTCACCCTGTTAAGCGACCGGATTGATGCCAGACTTATGGACGCCGCGCCCAAACTCAAAATTGTGAGCAATATGGCTGTCGGCTACGACAATATTGATGTTCCCGCAGCGACCAAGCATCGCATCATTGTTACCAACACGCCCGGGGTGCTCACAGAGACGACTGCCGACTTTGCTTTTGCTTTGCTTATGGCGGCGGCGCGACGCGTGGTTGAAGGTGATAACTACACTCGAAAGGGGTTGTGGAAGACCTGGGAACCTCTGATATTGTTAGGTCAGGATGTTTACGGCGCTACTCTGGGCATCATTGGGCTGGGGCGGATTGGTGCTGAGGTGGCGAAGCGCGCTCGGGGCTTCGCTATGAAGGTGCTCTACTTCGACAAGGTGAGGCGGAGCGAGGAAGAGGAAAGAAAGCTCGGCGTGGAATACGTTCCAGAGTTGTCAAAACTGCTTTCGCAGTCGGACTTCATCACTGTCCATGTGCCGCTGACAACGGAAACTCGCCACATGATTGGCGAGGCTGAGTTTAACCTGATGAAGCCAACGGCGGTCTTCGTCAACACCTCGCGTGGCTCCGTGGTCGACCAAAAGGCACTCTATCAGGCGCTCAAGTCCCGGCGTATCTTTGCCGCGGGGATAGACGTCTCGGAAGTGGAGCCGATACCACCAGACGACCCATTGCTCACTCTTGATAACGTCATCATCGCTCCTCACATTGCCAGCGCCAGCTTCAACACGAGGCGGAATATGGCACTTAAGGCTGCCGATAACCTCCTCGTCGGACTAAGAGGCGAGGTGCCCCCGAACTGTGTCAATCCCGAAGTGTTCAGAGTTTAGACTTTGGCAAACTCGTATCTCAGAAAGGAGAGAATGATGGCTAAAAAGGAAATCATCAATCCGGGCTGGGCTTGGTATAAGAAGCTGACCTTTGCTCCGGCGGTGCGCAAGGGCAACATGCTCTTCATTACCGGTCAGGACGCCTCTCAGATTGACCCGGAGACGGGCAAGCCGGTCATCAAGGGGGACATTGCCGAGCAGACAAAGGTGATTTACGAGAAAATCAAGGCAATACTGGAGGCTGCGGGAGCCAGCTTCGAGGATGTGGTCTGGACGACGGACTACATAACGACGACAAAAGGCTATAAGGAAACCGCCGAGATACGTCGCGAGTACTTCGGAGATAGTGTGCCTGCCTCCACTGGCATCATCGTCAAGGGCTTACTGGGCAAAGGTGCGCTAATTGAAATAGACGCCGTTGTCATCCGCGACTGAGTCTGAGATTGCTTACGAACATCATCACACCCCGTCATTGCGAGGGCAAAGCCCGAAGCAATCTCGACCGATAATCTGTCTCTGATCCAGAGATTGCTTCGCCCTTCAAAAGAAGGACTCGCAATGACGCATTCGGACTTGTGAGTTGCTAAATGACCTCGAAGATTGAGTCTTGTCTTTGCCCGAATCCTGGCCCTGTGTTATACTTGGCGCAATTAACGGCAAAGCTTGTTCGATGAAACCGTCTGGAAGATTCTTTTACGGCTGGGTCATTGTCGCTGCCTCTCTCCTCATCATGACCATGGCTTATGCTACCTACTTCTCCTGGACGGTATTCTATGTCCCCATATTGGATGAGTTTGGCTGGAGTCGAGCCGGGACGGCTATCATCTTCTCAGTAGCCTCAACAGTCTATGCTTTTAGCTCTCCCATTTCCGGTTTTCTGTTTGATAAGTTCGGACCGAGAAAGCTGTTCCCCATCGCTGCGGTTCTCCTCGGAATTGGGGCAGTGGGCTGCTCCTGGGCTTCTGAAATCTGGCACTTTATCATTTTCTTCGGGGTTTGCGTGCCCTTTG
>CAZHRL010000167.1:0-3037 GCA_964534815.1 uncultured Dehalococcoidales bacterium
ACTACTTTCACGCGGTCTTCGAGGCGACAAAGAGCGTGGCAGACAAGATAAGGGAAAAGGCCGAAGTGGATGGTGATGGCTCGGAACTGGTTGACCGGGCCTTTGGCATCGGGAAGCAAGGGATGCCGCTCTTGGCATTCAATAGCCTTCAGACCGAGACCGAACGCAGTGAGCATAACGGCCTGATGCAGTTGATGAAGGGGATGTTCGGGGCTTTCCGCAACGTTACAGCGCATGCCCCCAAGGTAAAGTGGCCCATTTCAGAGCAAGATGCCCTAGATCTACTTACTATTGCGTCATACCTTCATCGCCGCCTCGACACCTGCTTTAGAACGCCCCGGCCGGCATAGAAGTGTGGGTTTCTGTTGAGCCTCGGGTAAGTAAAAGCTGTCTTGTTAACATTCACTCACTTTGTGCAGAAGGCCACGGAATGGAATGCTGTATCAGCGAGCTACATTACCCTTGCCTCTTGTTCTGTGAAAAGCTTATAATCACAGCGTATCAATGACCTTTACAATCCACATGAAGGCGAGCACGCAGATATGGTAAAAGAGCGGTTACCATGGGAGCCCGAAAGAGTATCGGGCATGACCAACGAGGAAATCGTGAAGAAGCTGAAGGAGCTTGTCCCCGTTTTTGACCTGGACTACTTCGTTGCCAAGACGGCTAAATACCTTTCCTGTGAAGACCTGACCGAAGCGGAATACTATCCCCAGGCTACATTTTCGGATACTGACGAGGATTTCATCTGGATGGCCTGCGAGGAGTTGTGGAAGCGCCTGGTACCGGATAGACCGCCGGTGGAGTTCGTCGCCGAGCAGGTGGACAGACTGATTGAAGAAATCATCAAGGCGGGAGAGAAAAAGAGGTGGAACGACGTCTTCCGCCGCAGCAGGGAAGCGCTTGATGTAATTTGTCGTCATGCCATTGAGGAAACTCCTACCGGCCGTAGGGTAAAACGTGATTTCTACGAGAAGCTCCGTGAGACAACCTTCTACGATTTCGACAGCTTCATGGACGACCTGATGCAAAACCTGATTGGACACGAGGAGTATGAAAAAGTAATTAATATTGCCGGGATTCTAGCTGAAGGTCTTGGCGATAACGTTTTCCTCGATTTCAAGGCGGAAAGCCTTTTCGGTCTCGGCAGGAAGGAGGAAGGGGAGAGGCTGTATCAGGAGATTATCAGCCGCAACCCCGATAACCCCTGGTTGTCCATCCATGCCGGGGACTGCTGTGTCGATTACGGCGAAAAGGACTTCTCGAAAGCTAAAAACTACTACCTCAAGGCGCTGAGTATCGCTCAAAAACACCTTAGGGAGCTGGACGGCAAGGATGAGCTGTGTGCCGTCTACCAGAGGCTGATTGACGTAGCTTATGAAACGGATGACCGCGACACCGCAGAGCGTTATGAACGCCTTCTTAATTCACTGGAGACAAAGAAGGTGGGGCGCAATGACCCCTGTCCCTGCGGCAGCGGCAAGAAATACAAGAAGTGCTGCGGGCGAGAGGTAACTGCCGCACCTGAGCCAGCATTTGACCGGCGGGTAATGGAACGGGACCTGCTGGCTCTCAAGCAGGCAATTGAGGGAAAGAATTTCGGCTCCGTTGAGGAGATGAACAAATACATCCGTGAGATGAACCAGGGTGGCAAGCTGCCGCAGTGGGTGCCCAAGACGCCTTTGGAGCAGGCGCAGAGCCTGGTATATGAGGCTCTGGAGGCTGTGGGTAAGAAAAGACTGGAGCTTGCCGAGCAGGCGCTCAAGCTATCGGCGGACTGCGCCGATGCCTATGTCCTGCTGGCAGAGGAAAAGGCGGGTAGTCCGGAGGAGGCGCTCAAACTTTATGAGGCTGGGGTTGAAGCTGGGGAACGGGCGTTGGGGAGGGAAATATTCGAGAAAGAGGCCGGTCACTTCTGGGGCATGGTAGAGACACGACCCTATATGCGGGCGAGGCTGGGACTGGCTCAATGCCTGTGGGCATTGGGAAGGTGGGAGGAAGCAGTAAGCCACTTCCGCGAACTCCTAAGACTCAATCCTAACGACAACCAGGGAATTCGCTACTTACTGGCGATGACTCTTCTGGAGATGAGGAAGATTGATGCTCTGGAGGAACTATTAGGGCAGTATGACGAGCCGACGGCCGCCTGGCTGTTTACGAAAGCGCTGGTAGCCTATGTTAAACAGGGAGACAGTGCCGAGGCACACAAGCTCCTGAAGGAAGCCCTTAACCATAATCCTCATGTGGCATCCTATCTCCTTGGTGAGAAGAAATTACCGAGAGAACTCCCGGAGCGCGTCGGATTTGGTGACAAAGATGAGGCTGTCGCCTATGCCGCCGAGTTCGGAACTGGGTGGCATCAAACTAAGGGCGCAGTTGACTGGCTGGCATCGGTAACCGGCAGAAGACGGGGCATGTGGCAAGGACGGAAAAAGACCGCCGGCATCCCTGAGGTCTTTCTAAAGGCCTTTGAATCGGAAGATAGAAAAGGACGCCCGAAAAGGCAGGCCGGGGATGGGCAAAAAGAGTAAGCAAAGAAACAAAGCCAAACTGCCTGTGGCTACGGTGGCCTATTATGGGCCGGATGATAAGACGCCTACCAAGGTAGCGGTAGGCATAATCACTGAGTGGGGGAAAGAGCCGGCAGAGTTGAAAAGATGGTGGGGAAGCGATGTTACTCGTGACCTCCGCTCCAGAAGGAAGTCGCCGATTATATCAAAGAGCATGAGGCAAAAAGTGTGGTTATCACCGACGGCATCATCGGCTGTCCCCATGAAGAGGGAATTGATTTTCCCATTGGTGAGGAATGTCCTTACTGTCCCTTCTGGCGAGGAAAGCAGTGAAGACAGCAGACAAAGTAAGTGGGTCTCTGCGGCAAGCTAGGACGCCCAATTACCTCTGTTCTTCTTCATTACTCTGGCTCTCTTATTTCGTAAGCACCCAGTCTTCTTTGGCTGGCATCGCAAGAAAATCATTGCACCTTTTAGCGAGATGTTCAATTTGAACTCAGCGGCGCCAGTCTTAAGTCTTGCCGATT
>CAZHRL010000168.1:0-3015 GCA_964534815.1 uncultured Dehalococcoidales bacterium
GAGGATACCCTGATTCGACTGGATATGTCCGAGTTTATGGAGCGCCATACCGTGGCGCGGCTGGTGGGCGCACCGCCCGGCTATGTTGGCTTTGACGAAGGCGGACAGCTAACGGAAGCCGTGCGGCATAAGTCCTATTGCTGCATCCTCTTTGATGAAATCGAAAAGGCGCACGAAGACATTTTCAATATCCTGCTGCAGATATTTGATGACGGACATCTGACCGATGCTAAGGGTCGGCGGGTTGATTTCCGCAACAGCATCATCGTCATGACGAGCAATATCGGTGCGGAGCTTATCAAAAAAGGTTCCTCGCTTGGCTTTACCGCTGGCGATGAGTCGAAGGCTCAGGAGCAGTCCTATGAGAGGATGAAGGAGAACCTGCTTAACGAGTTAAAGAAGCGCTTTCATCCTGAGTTTCTTAACCGTATTGATGCCGTGGTTGTCTTCCATTCTCTCACCAAGGAGCATATCCGCAAGATTGTCGACCTGATGTTGAGTAACGTGAGCAAGCAGTTAGCAGAGAAGGAGATAAAGCTAGAGGTAACCGATGCCGCCAAGGACTTCCTTGGCGAGAAGGGTTATGATAGGATATTTGGCGCGCGGCCTTTGCGCCGCGTCATTCAGAACCTGGTGGAAGATAAACTCTCGGAGAGTTTGCTCCGGGGTGAATTTCGGCCCGGCGATACCGCGGTGGTCGACCTGAAGGATGGGGAGATTGTGGTGCATCCGGCGGCTACTGTGGGCGCTGTGTCGGGAAGTGATAAATCCTGAGAGTTGTGTCTGGATTAGTTAAGTGTAATAGAAAGGGCGGGGGAGGCAAATAAGCCACCGCCCTTTTCATTGCCTGAGCAGGCAGGAAGGGAGAATGTAAGTTGGCACAGGAAATTGTTGAAGTTCCCCTGACGGGTAAGGTTATCGAAGTAATTGTCAAACCAGGGGATACGGTCAAAGAAGAGGACACGCTCTGTGTAATAGAATCGATGAAGATGGAGAACCCCATCGTGGCTACGGTAAGCGGCACCATCGCCAAAATTGGAGTGGCTGTGGGACAGGTAGTCAAACCGGGCGATGTCATTGCCGTTATCGAGTATCAGTAGTTCCTCATTTACTGAGCTTCAGGGAACAGGCTTTTAACTTTTTATTGCCAATCCCTGTTTTGTCTGTTATAATTGCGCCTGATTCTTCTAATGCCAGGCTTGCCTGATTGTTAAGAGTCGGAGAGTTATCGGCTTAGCATGTTAATTAGAGCTTTGGAATTCTGTGGCATCACTTTTGGTATTACGCTGGTAGTTGGTTTTCTTGTTGCTGGTATTATCAAGCTTATCGGACGTCTCCTCCAACGAGGCGAGAAAACTCCTCAGACTAAGTCTCAATAAAGAACAGGAAGGATAGCTCATGTTAATTCTTCAATTCTTCCAGGGTATTTATACCTTCTTTGTGGTTGCGCCCGAGGTTGCTTTTGCCCGGCTGGGGCTGATTTTGCTGGGCTTCCTGCTCATCTACCTTAGCTATAAGCAGGTGCTTGAGCCGCTTTTAATGATTCCCATGGGCATGGGCATGATAGCGGTGAATGGCGGGCTGATGATGATGGAAGCGGGCAATCTGGGCACGCTTTTCTTAAATCCGCTGGCGAGCAATGTTGAAGAGCTGATGTACTTCCTACAAATCGACTTCCTCCAGCCGATTTATACCTTCACCTTCAGCAACGGTCTCATCGCCTGCCTGGTCTTCATGGGTATTGGTGCCATCACGGAAATTGATTATCTTATCGCGCAGCCTTTTATGAGCTTTTTCCTGGCGGTATTCGCTGAGCTGGGCACCATCCTTACTCTGCCCATAGCTATGGTTGCCGGCTTGACCCCCAATGAATCAGCGGCTATTGCGCTGGTGGGCGGAGCCGATGGTCCCATGGTTCTTTACGGCTCATTGATGATGGCGAAAGACCTCTTTGTCCCCATCACCGTAGTCGCCTATGTCTATCTCAGCGTTTGCTATGCCGGCTACCCCTTTCTGGCAAAAATCATCCCCAAGAAGCTTAGAGCGATAGAGATGAACTGGCGGGATGTCCCCCAGGTGTCCAAGGGAGCCAAGTTTGCTTTCGCCGTCATTAGCTGCGGTATCCTGTGCATCCTTTTCCCGGTAGCCGCTCCTCTGTTTGCCAGTTTCTTCCTTGGCCTGGCTGTCAAGGAAGCAGGCGTTACCAGATATATAGAATTTTTATCTGGTCCGCTCTTATACGGAGCAACCTTTTTCCTCGGCTTCACTCTGGGCGCTTTGCTCGGCGTCGATATAGTCCTTAACCCCAAGGTGCTGCTTCTGCTGGGACTGGGCATGCTGGCTCTTCTTCTCTCCGGGCTGGGAGGGATAGCTGGCGGACTGATATATCATAAGATAAGCAAAAAACCCTTTAATCCCCTGATTGGTATTGCTGCTGTTTCCTGTGTGCCCACCACCGCTAAAGTGGCGCAGAAGTGTGCTTTTCAGGCAAATAAGAAGTGCATGCTCCTCCCCTTTGCCATGGGTCCGAATGTTGCCGGGGTGATTACCACTGCCATTATCGCCGGTGTTTACATCGGCGGCATTGGTTTTATCCACTAATCTAAGCGAACTCTATTCCTCTCTTGGAGAAGGGAGATTCTAAAAGAGGGGGCGGAAGCCCCTCTTTTTATTGGACTTCCCCTTCCCTAACAAGGGAAGGGGTTAGGGATAGGTTGCTAGCATTTAGACTGTATGCCCGCCAGGTTAAGCCCTTTAAGAATGATGCCAAAGAGCAAAGTTTTTCGACTGTGGTGGAGCAAAATCCCTCTTGTGTTATTTCCCAAAATCGGCTAAAGTCAAGGCATGGTTAGGTCAAATAAATCCTCCAGGACCATCTTCGTCTGCCAGCAGTGCGGTAAAGAAAGCCTCAAATGGCTGGGTCGTTGCCCCCATTGTCAGGTGTGGAATAGCCTCGTAGAAAAGACTGTAGTGGCGGTCGTTTCCCCCAAATCCAGTGTCTTGACCCCACCCCCT
>CAZHRL010000169.1:0-3014 GCA_964534815.1 uncultured Dehalococcoidales bacterium
TACTATACCCGCTTTAATATCTCCTCCAGCACTCCTTGCCACCTCTTTCCCAGCCGTTTCTCAACTCAACATCCCGCTTTACATAACATTAAAAACGAATACTTGAAGCTAACTAGCCTCGATTCGTTTCCCTGTAAAATAATAGTATATATGTTCTATTTAACTATTGTCGGTCTATCACTGTTATATCACCCCACCCTCCTCACCACCTCTTCCAGCACTTCCCGCCATCTATCCCCGAACCGCCCGGGGTTGAGGCGGAGCTGAGTCAGCCCCACCTTGATGCCGTCCTTGAAGAAGGGCGCCAGCTTCTGCTTCTCAAAGTGCATACCCTGGAAGCGCCGCAGGACAATCTCGCCCTGCTCCGTGGAGATGGACTCAATGCCTGCCTTAGCTGCCAGAGACCTGATTTTCACGGCGTATAGCAGGTTCTTCACCTCCGCAGGCAGAGCGCCAAACCTATCATGGAACTCCTGTGCCAGAGCCTCGGCTTGCTCCGGTTTGTCTACCCTGACCAGATTCTGGTACAGACTGATACGCGTATTGAGGTCGTCCACGTATTCTTCAGGGATAAAGGCGGGGAAAGGCAAATCGAGCACCGGTGGCGGCAGGCGTGACGACTTCAGCTTCTCTTCCTCACCAGCCCGTTTCGCCTTCAGCCTCTCCACCGCCTCGGCGAGCAACTGGCAGTAGAGATTGAAGCCCACGGCGCTGATATGCCCGCTCTGCCGAGTTCCCAGCAGCGTTCCCGCCCCTCTTATTTCCAGGTCTTTCATGGCAATGCCAAAACCAGCACCAAGCTCGGTCGCCTCAAATATGGTGCGCAGGCGCTTCTCGGCGGTATACGTCAGCTTTCTATCCTTGTCGTAGAGAAAATAGGCGTAAGCTAAGTTAGCACCCCGCCCCACTCTACCTCTCAACTGATAAAGCTGCGTCAGACCGAACCTGTCCGCCCGGTTCACCATCAAAGTATTGACGTTAGGCATATCCAGCCCCGACTCTATAATCGTGGAGCAGACCAGAACATCGCTCCTGCCCAGGGCGAAGTCGGTCATCACCCTTTCCAGTTCCTCCTCAGGCATCTGACCATGAGCCACCGCTACCCTGGCTTCCGGCACAAGCTCACGCAATTTACTGGCGACGAAATCGATGCTCTGCACACGATTATGGACGAAAAATATTTGACCGTTCCGTTCCAGCTCCCTCAATATTGCTTCCCGGACGAGATGCTCATCATACTCGGCGACATAGGTCTTGATGGGCAGTCGCTCCTCGGGAGGCGTCTCCATAGTGCTCATATCTCTCACACCGACGAGCGACATGTGGAGAGTGCGCGGGATAGGCGTGGCGCTGAGGGTAAGGACATGAACTTCCCGCCGCAGCTTCTTGAGATACTCCTTATGAATGACGCCAAAGCGCTGCTCTTCATCAATGATGAGCAGTCCCAAATCCTTGAAGACAACGTCCTTCTGCAACAGCCGGTGGGTGCCGATGCAGATGTCGACGGTGCCGTTAGCCAGCCCCTCGAGGACAGCCTGCTGCTCCCTCGGTGTGCGGAATCGACTCAGCACCTCAACCTTTATCGGGAAAGCACTCAACCGTTCGCTGAAGGTGCGGTAGTGCTGCTGTGCCAGCACAGTGGTCGGCACGAGCACAGCCACCTGCTTGCCGTCCATCACCGCCTTGAAAGCAGCCCGTAGAGCAACCTCCGTCTTGCCATAGCCGACATCGCCGCAGACGAGCCGGTCCATGGGTCTGGGCTTCTCCATATCCGCCTTTACCTGCTGCTGCACCTCGAGCTGGTCTGGCGTCTCAATATAAGGGAAAGAAGCCTCAAGCTCCTGCTGCCACACGGTATCAGGAGAGAAAGCAAAGCTGGGGATAACTTCGCGGGCGGCATAGAGGTTCAGCAGTTCCTGGGCAATCTCCTCCGCCGCCTCTTTAACTCTCTGCTTGGTGCGCCGCCATTCCTGTGTGCCCAATCGAGTTAGTGCGGGAGGCTTATCGCCCGCACCGATATAGCGACTGACGCGGTCTATCTGGTCGGCAGGCACATAGAGCCTGTCGCTGGCAGCGTATTTCAGCACCAGATATTCCTTCTGAGTGTTGTCCGTGCTCAGCGTCGTCATGCCGGCAAACCGGGCAATGCCATGCTCAATATGCACCACATAGTCGCCCGGCTTAAAGTCCACGAAGAGCTTGTGGTGGGAGACCGGGCGCTTCCTCATCAGCCTTTGCTGCTTGATGAAGCCAAAGATTTCAGCATCGGTAAAGAGGTAAGTGATGACGTTCAATACCCAGCCTTCAGCGAGAAGCCCCTGCACCAGCGTCAGCGAGCCAGGCGCAGGCGTCTCCTTGATTTCGGTGAGGGGCGGAGCAAAGATGTCCTCTTCATCGAGCAGCTCGGACAGCCGACTTGCCTGATGGCTGACGATGACAATTCTGTGTTTTTGCTGTAGAAGCTGTTTTGCTTTCTTGATGAACGCCGGCAGTTGCCCGGCGTAGCTTGGGGCGGGAGCAAAGTCCAGCCGGTACGGTTGCTCCTTTGTGCCCCAGGAAATCAGCCTCAGGCACTGCCTCTCCTTTATTAGAGACTCCAGCTCTTCCCAGACGAAATAGGGGCGGGGGAAATTGCGGGGCAGCTCACCGCGCTCGAGCTTCCCTATGCGCAGCTCCTCAGCCTCGGCGTCCAGGTCTTTTACACTGTTCGCGATATTCACCGGCTCGTCAAGGATGAGCAGGGCATCTTGGGGCAGATAGCTCAGGATGCTATCTTCATTAAAGAACGAAGCGTAAAAAGACAGGGCATCCAGAGCCTGCTTTTCGAGCAGTATGGCAATCTCCTGGCGAAAGTGCTCGCTGGCTTCAGGAGTGCAGCCCGCAAGGTCAAGAGAGAGAAGCGGTTCCAACTCTGCCCTGCCATGCAATAAAGGCGTGAGCAGCTCAGTCGCAGGTCCAATGGCTATTGACGAAACCGTTTTCAATGAGCGCTGGTTCGCCGGGTCGAAGAGGCG
>CAZHRL010000170.1:0-3003 GCA_964534815.1 uncultured Dehalococcoidales bacterium
CACCTACCTGGTGGTGGGCGCGAAACCCGGCTCCAAGCTGGCACGCGCCCAGGAACTGGGCATCAAGCAACTGACTGAGGAGGAATTCCTCAAACTGCTGAGCAGAAAGCCTGAGATGAAGCTAATCATTGGTCTAGGCAATCCGGGAAGGGAATATGCCCACAACCGCCATAACATCGGCTTCCTGTGCCTCAACCACTTCGCCAAGCAGCACGACATCCGATTTGATAAGAAGCAGGGCAAGGCGCGTACCGGTACGGGGATAATAGCTGAGAACGAAGTCATCCTCGCCAAGCCACAGACCTTCATGAACCGCAGCGGGCAGTCGCTAAGCCTTCTGCTGAAAAAGTCCAATATCGCCCTGGACGACCTGATTGTTATCCATGACGACATCGATTTGCCTCTGGGCAAAATCCGCATCCGCCACAGCGGCAGTTCGGGCGGACATAAAGGGATTAACTCCATCATCGCAGAACTAGGCAGCCAGGACTTCATTCGCATCCGAGCAGGCATTGGACGACCCGAGCCTGCCATGGCAGAAGCGGATGAGGATAAAATCATTGACTACGTGCTCAGCGATTTCACACCAGAGGAAAGGAAAGTGGTCAGTGAGGTCGTCTCACGCGTGAGCGAAGCCATCCTCTGCGTCCTCACTGAAGGCATGGAAATTGCCATGAACAGGTATAATTAACCAGCTATCTGGGCTACTTTCTTCTGGTATTGCTCAGCTGTGGCTCTGCTTAAGAATGACCTCACCCCCTAACCCCCTCTCCTGGCAGGAGTGGGGGATGTAGTTAAAGAAATAAGTCAGAACCACCGCTGTCCGTAATTGCTGAATTCAGCCTCAAGCGATATAATCACTGTATTGAGTTATGTATGAAGAGGCGATTTTCCTCAGGGAGAAGGTTTCCTATATAATAATTTACAAAGCGCCAGCAGAAGCCCATGATGAGTATGCTGGAGCTTTCGACTTAGTAATAAATAGCCTTAAGTTTGAATAGAGGGTATGGAGAAAAAGAAATTCATCGCTGTTATCGGCGGCAGCCAGCCCTCAACCGAGGAAATCAAACTGGCAGAAGCGGTAGGGCGTGAGTTAGCCAAGCGCGGCGCGGTTCTGATTTGTGGCGGCTTGAGTGGGGTGATGGAAGCCGCCTGCCAAGGGGCACAATCGGAGGGCGGCCTAACCATAGGTATCCTGCCGGGAGAAACGCGTCAGATGTCCAACCCGTATGTCCAGATTCCCATCGTTACCGGGATGAGCTACGCCCGCAACGTAATAGTGGTCAAGTCGGCGCAGGCGGTGATTGCCATCGGCGGCAGCTATGGCACTCTCTCCGAAATAGGCCACGCTCTGCAAAGTGGCATACCGGTCATCGGCTTGAAGACCTGGTCGTTATTCAAAAACGGCAAGCAGGACAACTCCATCATCCTCGCCAAAAATCCGCAAGACGCCGTCGATAAAGCGCTGGAGTTAGCGGTAGGATAGAAAATGGCAACCATTAAGAAGGTCAAAGCCAAGGAAATCCTCGATTCCAGAGGCAACCCCACGGTAGAGGTCGAGGTTACGCTGTCCAACGGCACGCTGGGACGTGCCGCCGTGCCTTCCGGTGCCAGCACGGGCAAATATGAAGCCGTGGAGCTACGTGACGGCGGCTTAAGATTTAAAGGACTGGGTGTCCTCAAGGCAGTGAAAAACGTCAATGAACAAATCGCCCCGGCTCTAATCGGCATGGCGGCTGCTGACCAGACGGAGATTGACCGCAAGCTGATAACACTTGACGGCACGACTAACAAATCACGCCTCGGGGCGAATGCTATTTTAGGGGTTTCGCTGGCGGCAGCCCATGCCGCAGCTAACTCTCTTGGCATACCTCTCTACCGCTATCTGGGCAAGGCAGAAACCTATACTCTCCCGGTGCCGATGTTGAACATCCTTAACGGAGGCAAGCACGCTGCCGACTCCACCGATTTTCAGGAGTTTATGATTGTGCCCGCGGGTGCCAGCAGCTTCAGCCAGGCTCTTCAGATGAGCGCTGAGATATACCACAGCCTGAAGAAGGTGCTCAAAGACAGGAAGCTCAATACCAATGTGGGCGATGAGGGCGGCTTCACGCCTTCCCTGCCCTCAAACAAAGAGGCAGTCGAGATAGTTCTGGCTTCAATTGAAAAGGCAGGCTACCAGCCGGGGAAGGACTGCTTTATAGCGTTAGACCCGGCTTCGAGCGAGTTTTATCAGGATGGGAAATATGTCCTCGCTAAGGAAGACGTTTCACTTAGCAGTCAGGAGATGGTCGATTACTACGCCAAATGGGTGTCAGGCTATCCTCTCATCAGCATCGAGGACGGTATGGCGGAGGATGACTGGGCAGGCTGGCAGCTCCTCACCCGGAGGCTGGGCAGCCCAGTCCAGCTTGTGGGCGACGACCTCTATGTTACCAATGTGGAACGTCTGACCAAAGGCATCGGACTAAAGGCGTCCAACTCCATCCTCATCAAGCCCAATCAAATCGGCACGCTGACCGAGACCATCGCTGCCATAAGGCTTGCGAAAGAAGCAGGCTGGACGGCGATTGTCAGCCACCGCTCCGGCGAGACAGAGGATACCACCATCGCCGATTTGGCGGTGGGTCTGAACACCGGGCAGATTAAGACCGGTGCTCCTGCCCGCTCCGAGCGCACCGCCAAATATAACCGTCTGCTCAGAATAGAAGAGGAACTAGGAGAGAAAGCTCGCTTCGCCGGGATGGACGCTTTCTATAACCTGAAAAGATAAACCCGGTCAGCAGGTCTCTTAAATGAAGAAGATAGGCATTACCACCACTGTCCCCATAGAAATCCTGCTTGCTGCTGGCTGCCAGCCGGTTGACCTGAACAACGTCTTCATCAATGACCCCGACCCGGCAAGGCTGGTGGACATCGCCGAAAAAGCGGGCTTCCCCATCAACTGCTGTAGCTGGATTAAGGGTATCTATGGCGTCTGCATGGACTACGGCATTGATGACG
>CAZHRL010000171.1:0-3002 GCA_964534815.1 uncultured Dehalococcoidales bacterium
GCTAGAGGCGACATGGACACCGGGTAGCCGATAGGCAAGGTCGGCTGGAGCAGTTTTGGCTCGACAAAGGTGGAAAGCAGCTCGTCAACGAGCTTAGCCCAGTTCTTCTTGGGGTCGACTTCCAGACCCAGTTCCTTCATCTTCAGTCGCAGCAAATCGGCGCTGGGATACTGCACGAAGTCGATGCCGCTGTATTCCGCTATCGCCTGGCGCAGTTCGCGGCGCGGCCAGGGTGGCTTAAAGCAGATGGTGTTATCACCATATTTGACGGTATCCGTGCCCAGAATCTGCTGTGCGACCTGCGAGACCATTTCTTCCACCATCTTCATCACTTCGTTGTAGTCGGCGTAGGCTTCATAGCTCTCCAGCATGGTGAACTCTGGGTTGTGCATGGTGGAGATGCCTTCATTGCGGAAGACCCGCCCGATTTCATAGACTTTGTCGATGCCGCCAACAATGAGCCTCTTCAGATGGAGTTCGAGGGCGATGCGCAGGTAAAAGTCCTGGTCGAGGGCGTTGTGATGTGTGATAAATGGTCGGGCTAAAGCGCCGCCGGCAGCCGGTTGCAGCACCGGCGTTTCCACCTCTAAGAAGCCGCGCTGGTTGAGGAACTGCCTCACGGCAGCGATAACCTGGCTGCGCATGCGGAAGGTCTCTCTGACCTCCGGGTTGCTGATGAGGTCGAGGTAGCGCTGGCGGTACCTTTTCTCGGTATCAACCAGTCCATGCCACTTCTCAGGGAGCGGCTGCAGCGACTTCGCCAGCATAGTGAGCTTTTCCACGTTTACGGTAGGTTCACCGGTCCTGGTGCGAAAGACCTTACCACTGACACCGATAAAATCGCCGATATCAATATCTTTTAGGAGTTCCTGTTCATCTTCACTGAGCTGGTCCGGGCGGACAAGAAGCTGGATTTTTCCCGAGCCATCGCGCAAATCGAGGAAGACGATTTTGCCCATGGGACGCTGCGCCATGATGCGTCCGGCAACGTTGACCTCGTCAGGCTTTGCCGTGCCACCCTCTATCTCTTTCAGCAGGACGACAGCCTGCTCGGCGGTGTGGCTGCGGTGGTAACGTGGCGGATAGGGATTTATGCCGCGCGCCCGGATTCTTTCCAGCTTTTCTAATCTCTGTTGGGTAATGCGGTCGAGTCTGGATGTCATTTCATTCTTTCCTCAATATTGTTTCTCTGTTCTGCTCTCTTAACGTGTCCAGCCAGTGAGCCGACTTCAAATCCTTTTCCAGAAGGTATCTGATATAGCCTCTCACTATCTCTTCCAGCTCACGGGATAAGGCTGAATCTATTTTTACTCTTCTAGCAGTAGCGTAGTCGCCGCTTTGTAGTAATCTTAGCACTTTTAGAGCACTAACCGATAGTGGCTGGGTGAATAATTGGCTCCGGCGGCAACTGGAGCAGAGCACACCCCCGGCGCTGGCACTGAAATAGTTGGCGGTTGGCTGGAGTGCCGTATGGCAGGAGACACACTGGTTTAGCTGAGGTCGGTAGCCGGCTTCGCTCAGAAAATGAAGCTCAAAGTAGCGCAGGAGCAGGTTTAAGTTGTTCTCCTCACATAAATGTTGCAGTGTTTCCAGCAGGAGTTGGAAAAGGGGCTCGTCTTCAGCATTATCGGCGGTGAACTGGTCGGTCAGTTCGGCAGCATAGAGGGCATAAGAAGTGAGCTTGAGGTCGCTTTTGATGGTCAGGAAGCTGTTGATGGTCTGGCTGCCGATGATGGTATCAATGTTCTTGCCGCGGGCTAGAGTTACCAGGCTATGAGTTAAAAGTTCGAGGTGCCCCGCTAATTTGCTTCTGGGGCGGCGCACTCCTTTGGCAACGCCCCGGATTTTGCCCAGATGCGGGGTGTAAAGGGTGAGGATTCTGTCCGCCTCGCCCAGCTTAATCTTCTTGATGATGATGGCTTCGGTCTGATAAGTTCTCGGCTTGGACATTTGAACTTCTTCATTATTCCACAAATAGCCATGGACTATAATTTCCTGGCTTTGTTGGCTATTATTTTCCTTATCTTCTCATAGGAAGGGGGAGGTCCTGTTCGCACCTGCTTATCGTCTATAAACAAGGCGTCGGCAATTCCCCATTCTAGGAAGGTCTCTCTATCAGATGTGTCAATCTCCTGAAACACCACCTTATCGCCAAGCTCTGAGGCAGCTCTTTTCGCCCTTTCAAAGACCAGGTTCTGAGCCGGACACCATCCGTTCAAAAATGCCGTTACCGTTACTTTGCCGGGTGTCGTTTCTGGTTTTTTCTTTTGTTCAATCCATTTAGGAGGTATTGCGTCATGGGCGAAAGGTTTCCATAGAAGTACCTGTCCCAGGAATCCCTGCTTATCCGCCTTTCTGTATCCCTGTTTCCTGAACCACGATGCCTTCATCCAGAACGGCAACGGGATTCCCCAGGCCGCAATACCCTTTGCCCCCATGGCTTTTACGTCATCCTCGGCAGCCTGGAGCAGGGCTTTTCCCATCCCTTTCTTCTGGAAGTTTCCTCTTCCCTGTTTATGCCCGTGAACCCAGATGCAATTTATGAAATATAGTTCCTTGCCTTCCGCAAATGAGTGCTCTATAGGAATGTATTGTATCATTCCTCCAACTTCTCCGCCGTCATCTAGTCCCAGTTTCACTCGGAGGCCTTTGTCCTTCATTTTTCTGTACCAGACCTCTTTGTGGTTTCCTGCCTCTTTAATCTCTTCAGACCAGTCTTCCAGACAGGCAAAGTATAATTGTTGATATTCATCTGGTAGGTCTATTATCTTCATTTTAACCTCACCCCCTGTGTCCCCCTCTCCTTGAAAGGCGAGGGGGAAGAGATTGTAGAGACGGGGCGAAGCCCCTTCAAACTACCTGTCATAAACAACCTTTTAATGATGACAGATTCAGTTTGATAATTTCGCGGCTTGGGCATCTTTACACGTCAAGACAAACTTTTACTACTAGTGTAGTGTCACAGTAATAAGTAGACCATTATAATAGATACGTGCTACAAT
>CAZHRL010000172.1:0-2996 GCA_964534815.1 uncultured Dehalococcoidales bacterium
TAAGTCGCTCGGAGTCGGAGGAGCAACCAGAAGACCTGCCTGACAAGTTTGAAAGTGGCACGGCTAATCTCGCGGGGATTGCCGGTCTGCATGCCGGCTTACGCTGGGTGAGGGACAGAGGAGTTGAGGCAATGCGGAGCCATCTTAAAGAACTCACTCATGCTCTCATTGAAGGTCTGTCCGGACTGGCAGGGGTTAAAGTGTATGGCACGCTCGACCCTGATAGCTCGGTAGCCATCGTGTCTTTCACTGTCAGCGGCAGGCGTGTCTCTGAAATAGGCTTGAGGCTGGACGAAGAATACGGTATTCTCTCCCGCGTCGGGTTGCTCTGTGCTCCCGCGGCGCACAGAACAATCGGTACGTTTCCCGAAGGGACGGTACGACTCGCCCCCGGCGTTTTCACCACGATGGATGACATCCAGAAGACGATTCGAGCGGTAAAGGAGCTTGTCTGGTCATGACGGCTTATGGGGTTGTCCTTTTCCATACCACCTCCTCAGCTATGCGCGCCGAGAGGGTGCTGCTCCAGGCAGGCTATACCATCAAGCTGATACCTACACCGAGGCAGTTTTCCAGCGACTGCGGCATCGCTTTGCGTTTCGATTGGGAGCAGTATGAGCCGGTCAGGTCAGCGTTGGAGAAGGCGCAGGTGGAGATTGATAGCATTCATCAGATGGGGAGAGACTGAAAAACAGTGGAACTTTTGAGGTGAGGTTTAAGATTAGTGTTTAGGTCTAAATATCAGTCTGCCGAATATGTATAATCCTTAATTCGTTCAAATTATTCAAAAGTGCGGTGGTATCACCATGCTGGCTGATCCTGAATGACCATTCGTTTTTTGTAGATGTTACAGAGATTTCATTGAACATGTCCTGCAATTCCTTTAACATTCGCTTACTATTGCCATACAACACAGGTTTTCTCTCTACCGATATGTGCGTGTCCCAGTGAGCGGCTCTCGTATCACGATAATTCTTAATTCCTTCAAGAACTTTCCTGTGTTGCTTCAAACGCTTGCGCAGTGACCGAACGTTTATCCCTGGAGCCAAGACTGGGTTATTATCCAACATTTTGAAAACCTTATGGAAGCTGGGGGACCTAGGGTCATTACTGATGATATTGGAGACCTTAATGACGAATCGGTCAAAATGGGCGTCTCTTGCGGGACGGAAGAATCCTCTGTATTGGTTTAATACATCCACTACCTGTTTGGTAGGCCAAAGCTGTTCCAAAATGTCAAAATGAATACAAGCATCGAGAAGCTGTTTCCTTAATTCCTCTAGGAGGGATTTAAATTCTGTAGTTTGCTCCTCACTTGTTGTGTCCACACTGATACTCCATAGAGTTCATGAATAAACAATGGAGCCGAGGGGATTCGAACCCCTTACCTCCTGAATGCAAATCAGGCGTTCTCCCGAGTGAACTACGGCCCCTTCTATGTGCTAGAATATTATAACAATTGAACATCATATTCGCAATTTAGACTGGAGCAGATTGAATGGCAGCAACGCACATCCTTATCCTTCTCGCTACGGGGCTATTTACCGGCTTTGCCAGCGGAATTCTGGGTTTGGGTGGCGCCTTCATTATGACCCCCGTCCAGTATCTGGTGTTTACCGCTATGGGCATCTCGCCAGATGTGGCTATCAAGATGGCTTTTGGCACCAGCCTCATGGTCGTTCTGCCGACTGCTATCAGCGGCGCCTGGCGGCACCATCGTAAAGGGGCGGTACACTGGAGAACCGCAATTATCATGGGTAGCGGCACTCTGGTGGTGGCTCTCATCGGGGCGACCATTGCCACTCATCTTCCCGGGGAAGCGCTGAGGGTTACCTTCGGCGTTGTTCTTCTGGCTGGCGGCATCTGGATGCTCATCAACAAAAGATTGAACACCACTGAGGAACCAAAATGTCCTGCCTGTCTTTTGCTTGCCTGGGCAATTCCTATCGGTCTGGTGACTGGCATCATTGGGGTAGGGGGTGGCATTGTTGCTGTTCCGATACTGGTGCTGGCGCTCAAATTCCGCATGCACAACGCCGTAGCCACATCTCTGGGTATAGTTGTGTTTTCCAGCACGGGGGGCATCATTGGCTACATTGTTAACGGGCTTGGGGTTGCTGGCCTGCCCGCTTATTCTCTAGGCTATGTTAATCTGCCAGCGTGGCTATTGCTGACGGTGACCAGTATCGGCATGGCGCAGGTCGGGGCGATAACGGCGCACAGGTTATCGGCTAAGGTGCTGAGGTATCTCTTTATTGCATTGATGTTCTATATGGCGCTGCGGATGCTCGGCGTCTTTGAATGGCTGGGCTTGCCCCTGTAAGGTGCTACTTCAGAAGTCGTAGCGCCTGCTGGAACATGGCACGGTGGTGTTTCTCCCTTTCAAAGGCGATGCGGAAGGATTTAGCGGCGTCCTCTCTGCCTTCTTTCTCCGCCTCCTCGATAAACTTGGGGTACATAGTCAGAATCTCGAGGCTCTCACCCTCCGCTGCCTCTTTCAGGTTCTCCGCCGTCGATTTAATCACACCCATTGCCCTAAGATGGCTCAGGGCATGGGCGACCTCCGCGCCAGCTGCTTCCCGGAAAAGCTGGGCTATTTCTACCAGACCGTCTGCCATCGCCTTCTGGGCATAAGCCAGGTATTCGATGTTGGTCTGGCTTTCACAGGCGAAGGCAATTCTCAGGTTTTCATCCGTCTTTGACATCCGCAGCCTCCTTGAAGAGTGGGTTTACACTATTCTACCAGTTCATATACCTTTCCCAGCAAGTCGCCCGCTGACGCTGAGGCGCAACTGAGATGCTCGGGGCAATAGGCGCAGGCTTTTATATCGGGGCAGAGCTTACGCAGCTTGCCCTGTCGTACCAGCAGGTCGAGCATCCCTTCCAGGGCGCTTTGCTCGATGCCCAGACGCCGGCTCAACTCCTTCAAATCGAGCGGCTTATCTGATTTTCTAAACTCCTCTAATATCCGTGAGGGCATGGTTTATCCGAATAGC
>CAZHRL010000173.1:0-2980 GCA_964534815.1 uncultured Dehalococcoidales bacterium
ACCGATGGTATCAAGCACATAGCGAAAGCCTAGCGGCTTGAAGGAGAGATACTGGTGCAGCCACTCTTCGACAATGGTATCGAGGGTAAAGCGCAAGCTCGCGTCATCGCTGACCAGAGTGGGAAAAGTGCCACCAAAGCCGCCCAACTCCACCATCAGCGACGAGACGTCCAGTTTATCGACCTTAGCTTCGATAGCCTCCGCCTCCTCAAGGCTGACAGCAGGTTGAAGAGGGATTTCTCTGATGCTCTCTATCCTGTCGCGCGGCGAGACCACGAGCAGATGGGGCGGTGTTTCCAGCCTGAAGCTCAGCGGCGGGAAGCGCACTTCCGACCAGTCTGCCGGATTGAAAATACCCTGCCCCGCCAGAGCCTCTCTTATTTGCTTCTCCAGTATCCTCTCCACCTCGACTGCCAGAGCTGCCCTCTGTTCCCGCAGCTTTTTTAGAGTTTCAGATGAAGCATCACCTTGTTCCCTATCAGCTTCCAGTTTCCTTATCTGCTCATTGAGAGCAAAATAATCAGCGACCACGCTTATTTCGTCGTCAACCTTCTCTGGCTTACCGAAGAGACTTTGCTTTACCTCGTCAGGTAAGGTCTTGAACTCCCACTTTGCCAGGCTGAAGCGGTAGGGCTTAACAATCGAGCGCAGGCAATCGTCAAAATCCCTGTCGGCAGCGCAACCACTTATGAGAAGGCAAATCAAGATGAGGCTGACCACAAAAACAACTGGTTTCATTGAGACTACTTTAAGGGATAAATGGGCTTGTCGACAAGAGGGCATAGGCTCCTAGCTCAGCCCTGCCGCCGTCTTAGCCAGGTCCCAGGCATACTGGTACAGGTGCAGTCCCTTGCTCGATGCAATCAGCTCCCCATCCTCAACCCCGATTTCGCTCGCCATATACTCTTTCAGAAGCTGGATTGCTGCCAGATTGGAGGGAAACCCCGCCCACAAATCCCACGAGCGAAAATAGGCGAAGAAGTGCAGCTTGCCGTGCCGGATTCTGGTATCTATCCCCCTGAGGCAGGGCGGGTCAGACTGAAAGAGGGAGCGGCTATCCCCCACCGCCATATAAGCCTGATTGGTGTTATGACCATCCTCTCGGTACATCCTGATGACCTCATTTATCTGCCCTTCCAGGTATTGACCGTAGGTATACTGCTCCCCCTCTTTCTTGTGAGCGGTCATGAGATACGGAAGATAGCTTTCTATGTATTCCATAGAGGTGGGCGGCGGCACTCCCTGGGGCACAGTGGGAACTAAGGGCCTAGTCCCCGGATTTTTGATGCGCACTATGACGAAGTCAAGCTCTTTACGGAACTGGCCGGCGTAGCTGCCGCGCTCAATCCTGTACTCAAAGCCTTCAGCGAGAGTCTGGCGCAGACAGAGAAACCAGGCTTCGGAGAGGTCACGGGCTTCAATTACTGAGATTTTCAAAGCAATTCCTTTCTACCGCTTCCGGTGAAAGATATTGAGGAATCTATCCTCATACTCCTCAAAAAGACCCCAGCGCTCCAGCTCATCCCTTAGCTCATGCGGCTCGACCTCACCGCTGGCTACCTTCTGGAAAAGCCCTTCAATCCTGACTCTGGCATCCATAGGGACGCCCTTTGAATCGATATCCAGAAGCCCACGGCTGCCCAGTTGCGTCAGATTGTCTGGGAGAGAACTGCGGGTCATCTCATAGATAAACTTCAGCAGAGAGACATCCCAGAGCTCGTCCTCACCTTTAATGATGGAGACCAGAGGGTCGCCACGCTTATCAATCTCGGCATTCAGCTTATCTACCACCGAAAGCAATTTGTCTGAGACGATGTTGAGCTCTTTATTCTCGTTTCGGTAGGAATAAAACAGCCCCGGAGCGTTATAGCCATGCTTGCGGACAAGCATTTCAAAATACCTTCTCGCTTCGGCACTGAAACCTTCAAGGCGGGAGAGATAATAAGGGGTGACAATGCGAGGTCTCTCCGCAATGACCCGGCCTTCACGAACCACAGTCTCGCCAGTATCACCCACGAGCTCCGAGTAAGCCGGCTCTGTGACCAGATAGTAGTAGACATTGGTCGTGCCGAAGGTGGAGAGGCTGCGCTTGGGCAGCCTCAATATCTCGGTGTGCTCTATGGTATATTTGATTCTTTCGTCGTCAATATCCATCAAATCCCTCGGGCTACGGGCTACTCAATAACTCCTGCTTGAATTCATCCAGCAGCTTTAAATATTGCGCATCAAGCTGCATCTGCAACTTGCGCCACTCTTCCTGGAATTGTGGTTGCCTTTCCACATCAATCCTGAAGCCTATAGCTGTGCCATATTGCTGCTGCACTGCCTGGCGGAACTTGGCTTCAAAATCAGCCTTCAGGGCTTCATAAGCCTGCTTCCGCTGCTGATTGCCCTGCGTAACATAGTGGTTGAAGACATGGCGCATCTTGCTGAAGACATTCTCCATAGCCACCTTATCATTCTTCAGGGTCTTCAAGCCATCCATCGCCCTGGCATTTGTTTTCTTAGCGATATTGCCCCTGGGCAGGTTGATGTTCCTGACCAGCACTTCGCTGGCGCCCTCAATGACATACTTTTTCGCCCCTTCGTCATACTTGCCCAGCTCCGCCACCAGATTACACTCCTGCTTAAGGTATCTGGTAGCGAGCTTCTCGCCTTCGGGGAAGTATTGCCATTTGAGAAGCTCTTCACTGGTTGCCTTCTCCAGCTTCCCCACCTTTTCCAGGGCAATTTCACGGGCACTCTTGATAATAATATCGTCCATCTCAGTCTCCGAATGTTGCTTCCAGATACTTATATTATAGCAAATCCTCGAAAAGGCTCAAATTAGGGAGAGTGTTGATACTGTTCTCTTTTGGTTGGCGTAAGTCGTCATTGCGAGCGGAGCAAAGCAATTTCTCCACGGAAACAGATTGGGATTGCTTCGTCGCTACGCTCCTCGCAATGACATTAAAGCGCCAGGCTTTCAGAGTGCCGCAAA
>CAZHRL010000174.1:0-2941 GCA_964534815.1 uncultured Dehalococcoidales bacterium
CCTTTGTTGAAGTGATTTCAGCCTGTCCGACACAATTTGGGAGGCGGAACCAGCTTAATACCCCGGCTGAAATGCTCGAGTATCTTATGAGGCAGTGTATTACCGATGAGGAGGCGGCAGAACTATCCGCGGAAGAGCTGGAAGATAGGATAGTAATAGGAGAATTCACACATGGCGGAAGCTAATACGCAGGTCAGGGTATGTGGTTTTGGCGGACAGGGCGTCGTTCTGGCGGGGACAATACTCGGCTATGCTGGCGTTAACGATGGCAAGTGGGTCGCTGGCGCCAGCTCTTACGGGACAGCAGCTAGAGGTGGCTCCGCTCGCTGCGACGTGGTGCTATCGGATAAGCCCATAAACTACCCGCATGTCATTCTGGCGGATGTTCTCATTGCTATGTCGCAGAAGGCATACGATGTCTATATCAAAGAGGTAAAGCCTGAAAGCGGCATCGTCATTTATGATGAACAGTTCGTCTCTGTGAAGGAGAAAGATAAGATTAAGCAGATTGGCATTCCCGCTACCGCCGCTGCCATCAAGGAGCTCAATAACAGGCAGGTGGCGAACATTGTTATTCTGGGCGGCGCTGTGGGTATGACCAATGTGGTCAGTCGGGGCGCACTCGCTAAAGCTATCGAAGAGAATGTCTCGGCAAGGTTCAAAGACTTGAATCTGAAAGCCGCCGAGCTTGGCTATAAGCTGGGCGAAGAAGCGCTAGCAAAGATGAGGGCGAAGGACTAGATATGGCAGTAGAAGGAAGAACGCACAAACCGGTAATTGATAAGGAGAAGTGCCAGACCTGTTCTGTTTGCCTCAAAGGCTGCCCGGCAGAAGCTATTCCCGAGTTCAGGGAGGAAGAGTCGAGCCTGCGCGGGCGCGTTTATAAGGACATCAAGGCGCCGCCAAACTTCAATGTCAACAAAATCTTTGAAATGCCTCCCTGTCAGTTAGCCTGTCCCATCCATCAGGATGTGAGGCGGTATGTCAACCTTATTGCCCAGAAGAAGTATCTCGAGGCGCTGCAGGTAATTCGGGAAGACAACGCCCTCCCCTCCGTCTGCGGCTATGTCTGCCATCACCCCTGTGAAGAAAAGTGCGTGCGCAATCTGGTTGAAGAGTCGGTCTCCATCAAGACCCTGAAGCGGTTTGTTGTTGATGCTGAGAGTGGCAGAATGGTGCCCCTGAAGATTGCAGAAAAGAAGAACAAGAAAGTGACTATTATCGGGTCGGGTCCGTCTGGGCTGGCGGCAGCTTACGACCTGGTGAGGATGGGCTATGAAGTGGACGTGCTCGAAGCCTTCCCCGAGCTGGGTGGCATGCTCCGCTGGGCAATACCCCCCTTCCGCCTGCCCAGAGATGTCCTGGGCCGGGACATTGAATATATCAAGAAGATGGGTGTCAATATCAAGACCGGTGTCAAATTCGGTATCGATACCATTTTATCTCAACTTCGCAAGGATGGCGTCAGTGCCATCATCATGGCTATCGGGACGCACGAAGGCTTGAAGATGGGGATAGAGGACGATAAGCAGGGCAATGGCTATATCGATTGCCTTACCTTCCTGAGGCAGTATGCCAGAGGCGAGAAGCTCGACCTTGGTGAGAAGGCGGTGGTGGTTGGAGGTGGCAATGCCGCCATCGATTCGGCGCGTTCTGCCCTGCGCTGCGGCGTGAAGGAAGCAGCCATTCTATATCGTCGGAGCCTGGAAGAGATGCCCGCCGACCGTGAGGAGATAGAGGAGGCTCTGGCGGAGGGCGTGAAGATAAACTATCTGGTCATGCCTGTCAGGATTATCAAGGAAAACGGCAAAATTCAAGGGCTAGAATGCCAGAAGACCAAGCTGGGAGAGCCAGATGAGACCGGGCGCAGGAGACCCATCCCCGTGGCAGGCTCGGAGTTTGTTGTGGAGACAAGCTCGGTTATCTCGGCGGTGGGGCAACGCCCCGACCTCTCCTGGAATAGGGAAGGACTGCCCTTCAGGTTCTCGCCGGCGAATACCTTTATCGTTGATGATAGCTGCTTGACCAATCTCGAAGGCGTTTTTGCCGCCGGCGATGCGCTCAATGGTCCCACCACCGTGGTGGAAGCCATGGCAAGCGGCAGGAAAGCGGCTAAGTCGGTAGATGCCTATTTATCAGGAAAAGGGAAGAGCAGATGACGGACATCAAAGAATGTGAACTGAAGATAATAGAACGGAAAAAGGAAGATAGTTTACCGGTAAGCAAGAGGCTGAAAGGGAATCCCCCGGTAAAGCTGGGCTTTGCTGAGAAGACAGCCATTGATGAAGCCAGGCGTTGCCTGGGGAACAACATCTGTGAAAGCTGTGACCTCTGCCGCATCTTCTGCCCCGATTTGTGCATTACCCGAAACAAGGTGACAAATGAGATAGAAATAGACTATAATTTTTGTAAAGGGTGTGGGTTGTGTGCTTTTGTATGTCCCAAAGGGGCGATTAAGATGGTGCTGGAGGAATAAATACCTTAAAAGATGCCCAGTCTGTTAGAGGAGGGTAATAAGATGGTCATCAGCGCGAAAAGAGAGGAAGTAGCGGAAAAACATTACGGTTGCACCCCCAGAGTGGAAAAAGCCAGAGACCGAGTCCTTGCCTGCAAGCCCAGTATTGACCTGGAACGAGCCAAAATCTTTACCGAGAGCTTTATGGAAACCGAAGGTGACTCCTATGTCATGCGGCATGCTAAAGCCTTTCGTGAACTGTGTCGGCAGAAGGCTATCTCTATCCTTGACGGTGAGTTGATTACCGGTACCCCTGGCAGCGTCATCCGCGCTGGTAATGTGGCTCCGGAGACCAAATGGCAGCTTGTCGGCGAGGAGCTGGATACCATCGCCACTCGCTCCCAGGACCGTTTCCAGATTACCGAAGAGCAGAAGCAGCTGATGCGGGAGTTCATCATACCCTACTGGAAGGGAAAGTCGCTCTAC
>CAZHRL010000175.1:0-2937 GCA_964534815.1 uncultured Dehalococcoidales bacterium
TTCCTGCCCGGCGACTACCTGGGCATCCCACTTGCCGCACTGGGGGCAGCTCCACGCCATTTTGTCCGGTTGGAAAGAGAAGCCGCAGCTTCGGCAGCGCACCTGCATGGGTATGCGTGTGAAAGTCAGCTTGGCGCCGCTGGCGATGCTATCCTTGCTGAGGAAATCAAAGTAGAACTGGACGCAGTCATCAATGATGCTTGACATTTCGCCGATGACCAGATTGATGGCGGTGATGCGGCTCGCCCGGGCTTCCTTTGCTTTCTCAAGAGCAATATCCAGCACACCTTGCGTTACGCTGAGTTCATGCATGGCTTTAGCAGAACCTGGCAAAAACTATCGGAGTTTTGTTAGTAGTTTAAAGAGGCAATGAAATGAGACGCTAAACAGAAACGGCGATAACTTCCTTGACCTCGGGCACCTCTTCCCTGATGATTCGCTCGATTCCCATCTGGAGAGTCAAAGTAGCCATCGGACAGCCAGCACAGTGTCCGGTCAGCTTCACCTTTACCGTGCCATCGTTTACTTCCAGAAGCTCAACATCGCCCCCATCCGCCTGCAATGCAGGTCTTATTTTCGCCAGGGCTGCTTCAACTTTCTCGCGCATCCTTTACCCCCTATTAACACTCATTACCAGTATAACATTGATGAATGCGCCAAAGCAAAGCTGAAGACCCAGAGATTGGTCGCCCGTTCCAGACAGCGCTGCCGCCGGGCATTTACCCAGTTCTGCAGTTGAGTAACCTGTTCTTTGGTACTATGACTTCAACAATAAAGCCAAGTAAGCTAGTTTACCAAAATAGTAGTAGCTAGGATTTATTAGTTACGCTTAAAATATACCCTGTTCAGGCTATTGACATTTACCTGAGGAATTGTATATCATTCATACTCAAATATATACTCAAAGGGAGGTTAGCTAATGCAAGCGTATTGTGTCAAATGCCGCGCCAAGAGAGAGATGAGGAGTCCTCAGAGCATCACCATGAAGAACGGCAAGCCGGCAACCAAAGGTATCTGTCCGGTTTGCGGCACCAAGATGTTCCGAATCGGCAAGTAACACAGTATCACTATCAGGGTTTTTGAAAGGGCTGGCACTGCCACGGTGCCAGCTTTTTCATTGTTGTAAGGGCTAAGCCTCCAAAATAATGTTTACAAAATAGCTAGCGTCTTCCCCCGTGGATTTGCTGAATCAGCTTGTGGTATCTGACTATTGTCTGACCGTTAACAAAGATGCTAAACTGCTAGCTACCTTATGAATGTCAGCATTACTCAGGAGAGCTTTGAGAGCCTGGCTACCTGCTGGATGACTTTCCGGGGCCAGTTGCGCTGGCAACCGCTCTTTGTTTTGCCTGCCTGGTTGAAGGTCTGGTGGCAGAATTTTGGCAGCGGATTTGAGCTATATCTGGGCGCAGTGAGGCAGGGAGAGAGAATCATCGGCATTGCGCCGCTCCTTATCAGGGAGGGAAATGCTTCCATTATTGGCAGCGCCGATGTCTGCGATTACCTCGACTTTATTGTTGCCGCCGGCAGCGAAAATGATTTCTTCAACGCTCTTCTCGATGATTTGACAAAAAGGGGCGTTCATCGGTTAGACCCGGGTCCCCTGCGCCCCGATTCCACGGTGCTCACTCATCTTATCCATATTGCAGAGAGTCGAAAGTATGCCGTTTCCTGTCGTGATGAGGCTGTCTCCGTGGAGATGGACTTGCCTGCCACCTGGGAGGAGTATCTGGAGATGCTGGATAAGAAGCAGCGTCATGAATTAAGACGTAAGCTGAGACGATTGTTCGGCGCTGGCGATGTCGTTTACCGCTGCCTTAAAACGGGTCAGGAAGTCAGCGGTTTCATGGACACCTTTCTCAAACTCTTTGTGCTGAGCCGGAAGGAGAAGGCTGACTTCCTGTCGCCCAAAATGGAGTCTTTCTTCCGCTCGCTGGCAAAGGCTATGACTGAGGCTGGACTGCTCCGGTTCGGCATCCTTGAGCTGGATAGGTCGCCGGTGGCAATGACTCTGGGCTTTGACTACGATGATTCGCTATACCTGTATAATAGTGCCTATGACCCCCGGTACAATTACCTGAGCGTGGGGCTACTCTGTAAAGCCCTCTGTATTAAAGAGAGTATCCAAGAAGGAAAGAAGAAGTTCGACTTTCTTAAAGGTGATGAGACTTATAAGTACCACCTGGGAGGGAGGGATGTGCCTTTATCCCGTTGTGGGATAACTCTCGCCTGATTTTAGAGGAGATGCCACTTTAATGCCTGACCCAATGAGGATAGCCATACTCAGTGTGCATAGCTGTCCCACCGGTCCGCTCGGGGCAAAGGACACCGGTGGTATGAGCGTCTATATCCGTGAGCTTGCCCGAGAGATGGGGAGGCGCGGGCACACGGTGGATGTCTATACGCGTATCCACGACTCCAGAGACCCGCAGATTGTTCGTCTGGGTCAGAGCGCCCGGCTGATTCATCTCCGGGCGGGTGCGGATGAAGTGAACAAGCTGGAGTTGTATTCCTACCTTCCTGAGTTTGCCTCTAACTTGGAGGATTACAGGAAGAATAATGGTCTCTACTACGATTTGATATTCAGCCACTACTGGCTTTCCGGTCAGGCGGGGGAGTATCTCCGGGAGCGGTGGGGGGTGCCGCATGTTGCCATGTTTCATACGCTGGGCGCTCTGAAGAATGACATCGGTCTCGGTGAGGAGGAACCCGTGCTTCGTCTGGAGACGGAACGTTATCTGGCTCAGCATTGTCCTCATATTATCGCCACCACGCAGAGAGAAAGGGATTACCTTGTTCGGCAGTATGGTGCAGTGCCGGAGAGGCTTAGTGTGCACCCCTGCGGCGTGAACCTGGAACTCTTCCAGCCTGTGGAGAAGCAGAAGGCAAGACAGCGGCTTGGTCTTGTCGAGGATAAGATTATCCTTTATATCGGAC
>CAZHRL010000176.1:0-2922 GCA_964534815.1 uncultured Dehalococcoidales bacterium
GCATCGGCGGAGTCCTGGTGATTGCGCTGGTGGTCCTGATTGCCAGAACCAGAAGGGTAGTGTAACCTTCTGACTCTGGTGTGACGGAACTTCCGAGAGCCCCCCTTCTTCGAAGAAGGGGGGCTCTCTTCTTTTTGCCCTGCTTTCAGCAGGGTTTGAATATTTTGGGGCTTAATAACAAAGAGATAGTTTCACAACCTCACCCCCTTAACTGAGTTCAATTCAGGTAGAACCCTATCCCCCTGACCCCCTCCCCCTTTTCAGGGGAAGGGGGAGATTTTTCTTAAGAGGGACTGACGTCCCTCTTTAACACCCTACTTTACGACCAAAACCGAGCAGCAGGCGCTTTACCCACACTTTGGGGAAGGGGAGATTTTATATAAGGGGACTGCGTCCCCTTCTTACAACCCCTGTCGGGGAATTATTCAGGAAGAGGGGGCGAAGTCTTACCTTTAATTCGGGCGTCATCGCAAAGAATTTTCAGAGCTCCCATTGACTTCAGCCTTAACACAGGCTAAAATTCGCCAAGTGGTGAAAAGAAGCCTCGCCATCGCCCTCGCTCTGCTGCTCAGCCTGCCGGCCACCATCAGCCCGGCGGCGGCCGCTGCAGATGAGGCGGAGTGGTCGGAAGTCAACCTCCCCAGCGAAGGTGAGCCGGGCGGCTGGGTGCTGGCTGAGGATGCGGATATCCTGCACCTGACCAGAGACATCAAGGGCAACCTCTATGCCGGCGCAGACGTCGATGGCGCAGACACTCTCTTTAAGTCGGAAGACGAGGGGTGTAGCTGGACGGAAACGGGCTACACGGGCGGCGCCATCACGGATATTGTCTGCTCCTCTATCAGTACCGACGTTATCTATGTAACTGATAGCAGCCACGTCTATAAATCTGAGGACGGCGGCGAAAGCTTCCGCACCGTCGCTGATTCTTCCCTTCCCGCCTTTGACGCCGGCGAAGCGATAACCTGCCTTGATGTTGGCTATGTCGAGGGCAAGCCCTATCTCTTTATCGGCACAGCAGACGCAGATGGCGGCGATTTCGGCGGCACTTACTACCTCACTGAAGCCAGCCTGGGCGCCAGATGGACAGACCTGGAGATAGGCAGCCAGGATGCCTACTCTATCGCCGTCTCACCAACATTTGCTGACGACTCGCAGATAATCGCGGTGGTTACGGATGAGGCCCAAACCATCGTGGTGGAAAGCCACGGCGCAGCGGGCGCCTGGCAGCAGATGGCAGAGCTACTTGACACCAGCGGCGGCAGCTTCGCTCTTGTCTCTGCCAGCAATATCTGCTTTCCCGCCGACTATGAAGACGAGCTCTTCGTTGGCGTGGCAGGCGATACAGTCACTGGCGGCGTCTACCGGGTGAACCCGGGCGATTCCTACCGTTTTGCTGTTGACGCCGATATCAGCAGCCTCGACCTCATTGGCAAGACAGGCAACGTCCGTCTTATGGCGGGTGCCCAGGACGCCAGCACGGTCTACTACAGCCCTGACGACGGCGAAAGCTGGGAGACACCAGAGAAGCCTCCTGCGGGAGATGGACCCACCCACGTTCTCATGGCTCGCGACTTTGCTGCCAGCGGGCAAGCCTATGCCACAACCGGCGGCACGGATAGCGCCTTCTCTTACACTGCTGATTACGGGACAAGCTGGAATCAACTGAGCCTGATTGATACTACCATTCAGGTCATCCTCGAACTGGCGCCCTCGCCCGTCTATGACGAGGATGGCACCCTCTTTCTGCTCACCTGGGGCGGCGAAACAAGTCTGTGGCGCAGCCTGGATAGCGGCACCAACTGGGAAAGGGTCTTCACCACCAGCCTGCCGAATGTGGACAGCCTTAACAAGGTGGCACTATCTCCTCAATATGGCGAGAACAGTCAGTTAATTTTTCTAGCCGGAACGAGCGGCGGCAATCCGGCGCTGTGGAAATCCAAAGACAACGGTGAAAACTTCACGCGCCGTCCTGCTCCTTCAACCATTGATACCTGGGTAATAGTTAATGACACGACCTTTTTCTTTGGCAGCTATGACGGCAGCCACGGGCAGTTTTACCGCACCAGCAACGGCGGAATGAGCTATTCTGAAGGAACGGAGGTTGGCGACGACCCGCTGAACTCAATCGCTATATCTCCCAACTATGCTGCAGACGAGACCATTCTGATGGGGAACAACAGTGGCTGGGTCTACTGCTCGGATGATGGTGGCGACTCCTTTGAACCGCTACCTGGGGACGCTACCTCAGCGCCTTTCACCGGCGCAGTAGCCATTGCCTTCGACCCGGAGTTTGCCGATAACGATGCTGTCTATGCTGCCAGCGATACTGCCGATGAGGGCATCTTCCGTTTCATCATTGGCAGCAGCGACGAATGGGAAAACATCGATAGCCACGCCGGCGGCATGATGAAACAAGTCGTGCTCTCGGAGGCGGGCGTGCTATACGCCACCAACTTTGACGCGGATGGCGGCATCGAGCGCTGCCTTGACCCCACCTACTCGCTGGGACCAACCTTTGAAACGGTAACCCAGGGGCTGGATAACGGAGCCACTCTGACAAAGCTGTGGCTGGTGGATAACCGCCTCTGGTCGATTGACTCCACCAATGTTAAATTAGTGACCCTCGTTGATAGCCTGACCCAGCCGGTGACACTGATTTCTCCTGCCAACCGGGCGCCGGGTGCTGGCGCTGTCATCAACGACGTGGTCAAAGATGTGAAACTTGACTGGAGACCGTTGAGCGGCGCCACGAGCTACCACTGGCAACTCGATGATGATACCAACTTCTCCAGCGTTCTTTTTGAGGATGAAAGTGAGTCGAGCTATGTCCGTCTGCCTGACCTGGAGCCGGCAACCACCTACTACTGCCCCCCCCCCCCCCCCCCCCCCCCCCCCCCCCCCCCCCCCCCCCCCCCCCCC
>CAZHRL010000177.1:0-2913 GCA_964534815.1 uncultured Dehalococcoidales bacterium
TACACCACCTTATATCCCGACGAAGCCTCAAGTCTGGAGCGCGCCGATGGACATCAGCTTATGTTCGGTCGGGTGGTCACCAGAAATATTCCCGTTTACCGCAGCGCCGCCCCGGCTGGCTGGGTGATGTCCTGCGCTGAAGATATGGGCAGATGGCTCCTCCTTTACCTGAATGAAGGGCGTAGCGGAAATCGGCAGGTAGTCTCCGCAGAAGCTATCAGAGAAATGCTTACTCCCGGGGTGTTCTTCACCCTGGACAGGGAAGCAGTAGGCTACGGCATGGGCTGGTTCACAGGCACGATTAATGGGTTGCACGCTGTCTGGCACGGCGGTGATACTCCAAACTTTACGGCAATGATGATAATGATACCGAACCAGAAGCTGGGCATAGCCACGCTGGTGAACAGCCAGAACAGCGCCGCAGCACACGAAATCGCCCCGAGCATCGCCAGCTTGTTGCTGGAAAAGGAATTCAAGCTGCCAGCGGCACCCTGGTGGGCATCCTGGCAGATGCTCGACGAGATGGCCATTGCCGCAGCGGTACTTGCTCTGGTCTTGATACTGGCGCTAATAATATATGTCTCGTGGCTGTGGCGACAGCTACGCCATTACCGGCACACCATCATCAGCGCCCAATCCATCAGCCGACCCCGGCTCACGGCAAAACAGATAGTGCTCACCATGACGCCCTTGATAGTATTAGGTACCGCAGTCTTTGTCATCTCGATAGTGGCGCAGACTCTGGTGAGCTACGACCCATACCAGACTTTAATCCTGTTCCGCATGCTCTCGCCGCCGGGCGTCTGGCTGGCAGGAATGATAATACTCGCGGTCATCGGTCTCTGGATGATTTCGCTCACAGGACTGATACTGCTAAAAATCAGCAGCAGCCCGCCGACCTCCCGTCAAAGAGGAGCTATTAACGAAAACCATAGCTAGCTTTCGTTAAAGTGTCGAAGACGAACTTCTTGTCCACCTTCCCCATTAGAGTCGGGGTTTCCAGGATACGCTGGGGCAGACGCAGGTTCTCAAAACTAAAGCCTTCCCGCAGCTTGAAGCGGTACTTGTTGCGGTATATCTCTTCTCCCAGTCGATTAAGCTCTGCCTCAGAAAGAGAATAACCCGCCAGATTCAAAGCTTTAACAACCAGGCCCGGCTCATATATACCACGGGCAAAGAAGCAGATTACCAGACTGGACAGAATCTGCCGCCAGCACTCTTCGTTCAACAGGAGCTTAGCCAGCTCCTCAGCGCTGATTTGTTTTTGGGCGATGCCCTTCTGGTCGATGTTGTAGCCGGCATTGTCCAGATGGCTGTGCCTTGCTCCAAGCAGAACTCCGATATGGGCTGCCGGTCCGGTATGGTAGCCCGGCATCTCATTCTTGCCCAGGGCTAGGGCAAAGTCCTCACCACCGTATATCGAGGCAGCGTATTCTACACCACGCGCTAATGCCCGGTAGAAATCGTTGGGCTGCTCCACAATGAGCCTGATAGCATTCATATAGCCCTGAGAGTCGCCCCAGGCGAGCTTGATGCCCAGCGTCTCCTTTTCAGAGATGATACCCCTCTCTTGAGCTTCCGTTGCCCAGGCAAGGATGACCCCTGTGCTTATGGCATCGATACCATAAATCTCGACCTGCTCCATCAGCTTCAAAAAGCCCCTGGCATCAGCAACGCCCAGCAGGGAACCCAGGGCATATATAGGCTCATAATCATAGGAAATCATTGAGGTCTTATAGAAATACGGCTCATCGGCATAGGGCTCCCGTAGCACCGCAATATGGATACAGCCTACGGGACAATGGGAACAGGCAAGCCGCCTGCCCAGGTAATGCTCAGCTAGCGCTTCGCCGGAGATGTTGGACGCTCCGCTAAACCTTGCCTCTTTAAGATTTCGCGAAGGAAGTGCGCCAAGCTCATTCAACGGCAGGACGTTCTCAGCCGTGCCCAAGTCGTGGTACTTTTTCATCAAAGTCGAGGTAGTGGCTGCCCGGAAAAGTTCATCATAGACCTGCTGGTATTGCTTGGCATCAGTCACCGGCAGCGAGCGTTTGCCGGAAATGATAATAGCCTTGAGTTTCTTGCTGCCAAAGACTGCCCCCAGCCCCAGTCGTCCAAAGTGCCGATAAGTCTCGCTGGTAACGCAGGCGTAGGAGACCAGCTTTTCCCCTGCCCCACCAATTCTCATGATGGTGCGCAGTCCAGCCCCCGGTTCGTTCTCGCGGATGATACGCCCCACGGTAAAACTATTTCTAATCCCCCATAAAGAGGAGGCATCGCGGAAGTGAACCTGATTGCCGTGAATCGCCAGGTAAATCGGGATTTCGCTTGTTCCCTTGATAACAATAGCGCCATATCCCGCCACGCGCAGGGCGACAGCACTTCTGCCTCCACAGTGGCTCTCCCCGAGGTTGCCTGTCAGTGGCGATTTGAACATGGCGACAGTTTTTGAAGCGAGCGGAAACAAACCGGTCAGAGGACCAACAGCGAGAATAATGGGATTGTCCTGCCCCAGCGCCTCGGCACCCTGAGGGCACTCCTCACCAAGTAATGCCGTGGCAACACCTGTCCCACCGAGGTATCTTTCAAAGAGGTCGGCGCGCCTCCGCACCCAGTGGCGCTTCTTCGAAAGGTCGATATAGAGGACATGGGCTAGGGTATCATCTGCCAGCATGCTGTGGTGCTCCCTCCCCTTCCATCTTGAACACCTGGTGAGGACAGTATGGGACACAGTAGCCGCAATGAATGCATATCATGGGCTTATTTAACTCGTCATCCCAGAAAATCGCCCCGATAAGGCAGGCTTCCACACAATAACCGCAGCCAATACATTTCTCCATATCGAGGCGCACTCCCCTGTCCTTATGGGGCTGCAATGCTCCCGTGGGACATACCTTGACACAGGGAGGGTCG
>CAZHRL010000178.1:0-2896 GCA_964534815.1 uncultured Dehalococcoidales bacterium
ATTCTGATTTGACCCGCTCACAGATTTTAGCTAAAGACATGGAACTGCTACCGACTGAACAGCAGCTAACCGATTGTCTAATAAATATGATGCAAGCTGAAGATGAACGAGAGTATGAAGAGCCCTATCTTGATGGCTGGCACTTTATCTTCACCCAGCCAGAGTTCACGCGCAACCGGAGGATGTTAGCCCTGATGGAACTGGTGGAGCAGAGAAGCCTGATGAGGACTATCCTGCCACCCGAACTGGCAAGCCGCGGGGTGCGGGTAATCATCGGCAGCGAGAATAAGGCAGAGGTCGTCCGCGACTACAGCATCGTCCTCAGCCGTTATGGCTTGCTGGAGGAAGCCATGGGCACCCTGGGCGTTATCGGACTGACCCGCATGCCCTATGCTCGCGCCATCTCCACTGTGGACTACCTGGCTTCAGTATTGAGCAAGCTCGTGGCGGAGCTGTACGGGAAAGAAATCCCCATTAGCGAAAAACACCCCTGAAAACAACGGAGATAAGATAGCAGAGCATGGCAGAAGAGTTAAAAAGAGAGCAAGCAGATGAAGTCAAGACCGAGGAGGTGGCTGAGGAGAAGCAGGAGGACAGAGAGGCTCTGAAAAAGGCTTTAGCCGAGGCTCAGACTAAGGCGGAAAGCAACCTGGCAGGCTGGCAGAGAGCCCAGGCAGACTTCATCAACTACAAAAGGCGCAGTGAAGAGGAAAGGGAAGAGATTACCAAATTCGCCAATGCCACGCTGGTGTTTAGTCTTCTCCCTATCCTCGACGATTTTGAAAAGGCGTTGGCTGCCGTACCGCCAAGACTGGCTAAAGCGGACTGGATGGAGGGCGTCAGACTCATCGAACGCAAGCTGCGGGCAATCCTGGAGTCACAGGGGTTGTCTGAGATTAAAGCGGTGGGTGAACCTTTCGACCCCAACTTCCACGAGGCGGTAATGCAGAGTAAAGGTAAAGAAGGGATAATTACCGCGGAATTCCAAAAAGGTTACCAGTTCCGCGACAGAGTGATTCGTCCGAGCCGGGTGGCGGTGGGTAATGGGGAGGAGGAAAAGCTTCAGCCCGAGGCGAATGTTGATTCAGCTCAACCTCAACAGTAGCAGATAAGGTCTTAACTGGCTGATAGGAGGAATAGAAAATGGCAAAAGCAGTTGGTATTGATTTAGGCACCACAAAGAGCGTTGTCGCTGTGATGGAGGGCGGCGAGCCGAAAGTCATCGCCGGCACAGAGGGCAGTCGCGTCACTCCATCATACGTGGCGATAAGCAAGACCGGTGAGCGCCTGGTAGGGCAGATTGCCAAGCGCCAGGCAATCGTTAACCCGGAAAACACCATCTACAGCATCAAGCGGTTCATGGGGCGGAAATGGGGGGAGCCGGCTGGGCGCGAGTTGCCCGTAGAGGAAGACGCCCGCCGCAAGACCTATAAGGTAACAAGAGGTCCTAATAATGAGGTAAAGGTGGCGATGGGCGGCAAGGAATACAGTCCCCCCGAGATTTCCGCTATGATTCTGCAGAAGCTGAAGGCCGATGCCGAGGCTTACCTCGGGGAAAAGATTACCGAAGCGGTAATCACCGTGCCGGCTTACTTCAATGATGCCCAGAGACAGGCAACCAAGGATGCGGGAGAAATCGCCGGGCTGAAGGTGCTGCGCATCATCAACGAACCCACGGCGGCTTCCCTCTCCTATGGACTGGACAAGAAGAAGGAAGCGACCATCGCGGTCTACGACCTTGGCGGCGGCACCTTTGATATATCAGTACTGGAGAATCTGGGTGAAGGCGCTTTCCGCGTCAGGTCAACCGCAGGCGATACTCACCTCGGCGGCGATGACTTCGACCAGAGGACTATTGAGTGGCTCTGCGACGAGTTCAAGCGCGACCAGGGAATTGACCTGAGGCAGGATAGAATGGCTCTGCAGCGGCTCAAGGAGGCCGCCGAGAAGGCCAAGATTGAGCTGTCTACCGTGGTGCAGACGGACATCAACCTCCCCTTCATCACCGCTGATGCCAGCGGCCCCAAGCATCTGAATATAACCCTCACCCGGGCAAAGCTGGAGCAACTGGTAATGGACCTGGTTGAGAAGACATTGGAACCCTGCAAACAAGCTGTGGACGATGCCGGGCTAACCACCGCCCAGATTGATGAAGCCCTTCTGGTAGGGTCACAGACCAGGATGCCTCTGGTACAGCAGAAGGTAAAGCAGTTCTTCGGCAAGGAGCCCAACAGGAGCGTCAACCCGGAAGAAGCCGTCTCTCTTGGTGCGGCGATTCAGGCTGGGGTGCTCAAGGGAGAGGTCAAGGATATCCTCCTGCTGGATGTAACCCCGCTCACGCTGGGCATCGAAACGCTTGGCGCTGTAATGACACCTCTCATCCCGCGCAACACCACCATTCCCACCTCCAAGAGCCAGATTTTCAGCACAGCCGCAGATAATCAGCCCGGCGTGGAAATCCATGTCCTCCAGGGTGAAAGACCGATGGCGGCGGATAACCGAACGCTGGGACGCTTCATGCTCGACGGCATCCTGCCGGCGCCAAGAGGCATGCCCCAGATTGAGGTCACCTTCGATATTGATGCTAACGGCATTCTAAGCGTGAAGGCACACGATAAGGGTACCGGGCGCGAGCAGAAGATTACCATCACTGTTTCCAGCGGGCTCAGCAAGCAAGAAGTGGAACAGATGAGGAAGGAAGCAGAGATGCACGCTGCCGAGGATGCCAAGCGCCGCGAGGAGGTGGAGACACGCAACGCCGCGGATACCCTTGCTTATACTGCCGAAAAAACCCTGAGAGAATTTAAGGATAAGATACCTGCCAACTTGAACCAGGAGGTAGAAAACAAAATCGCTGCGGTGCGGTCAGCACTGCAGGGCACCGACATCAATAGCA
>CAZHRL010000179.1:0-2844 GCA_964534815.1 uncultured Dehalococcoidales bacterium
CGCCGGGCAATGTAATTGGGGTCGGGGTTGACACTCATAAAGACCTCATCCAGCATCTCGATAGCATTAATATCGTAGGGGTGAACGCCGATGATTGCCCTAGGGCGGGTATCAACCACCGGCTCAAACTTGGGACCGTTTCCCGTCCTGAATTTAAGCAGGGTCTCCCTGGCTGGCAGAAGATATTTGGTGGGTGGCAGGGCGGTAACATCGTAGTCCAGGCGGAGTTCGTTGAAGCTGGATATTTTATCGTAGACAAACTTGCCCTGCTTCGCCTTGACGCCGACCACCTCCATCTCTTTCGCCAGGCCCTCTACCAGAGATTTCAAGCCGGCTCTGGTGATAGTAAAGAGCTTTTTGACCTCGACTACCTCTACCGCGGGTGGCTTTGCTGGCACTTCCATTGTGGTAACCGTCGGCTCTTTGCCCATTGACTCAAGGGTTTCCCGGATGAGTTTTTCCAGGTCATCTGGAGCCAGGGGTTTGATAAGGTAGTCGATGGCACCCAGCTTCTTCGCCTCGGCTGTGGTCTCCTCAGAGGGATAAGCGGTGATGATGATAGACTTAATCCAGGGTCGCTGCGCCTTGACTTCCTCAAGCACTCTAATGCCGGTCAGTCCCGGCAGCCTGATGTCCAGCACCATGACGCTGAAGTCCTGTTTCTCAACCATGTCCAGGGCTTCTTCACCAGTCTCCGCTGTGGCGACATCATAGCCGGCATCCTTCAGCCAGTCCTTGATTGACTCCCTCACAATCGCTTCATCGTCCACAATCAACACCCTGTGTTTTGGCATTTCGCAACCTCCCTATTTTCCGCCTTCAGCTTTCTGCAATGTTTCCCGGATAAGCCTTTCCAGGTCATCCGGAGCAATCGGTTTGACCAGATAATCCACGGCGCCAAGCAACTTTGCTTCCTCGGCAAACTCCTCCGTGGGGTAGGCAGTAATGATGATAGATTTTATTCCCGGCTTCACTGCCTTTATTTCCCTCAGCACCCTGAGGCCGGTTTTCCCCGGCAGTCTGACATCGAGAACGACAACGCCAAAGTCCTGTTTCTTCATCATCTCCAGAGCTTCTTCACCGGTCTCGGCTGTGGCTACCTCATAACCCGCATTCTTCAGCCAGTCTCGAATGGACTCACGGACAATCGGCTCGTCATCAACAACCAGAATGGGTTTAGCGACCATATTGGCATTCCTCCTGCTGCCCGCTTAACTCTCTGATAATCATGTCAGCGCAAAGCGGGATAGCCGCCTCTACCTCAGGGGTACATTCTTCGCTGAAGGAACTAACGTCTCCTACCTCAATGGCAAAGATGGCGATTTTCTGGGGCAAAGCTAAACCTAGTTTATTGCCGAGTTCCAGAGCCGTGGCAAAGTTAACGTCGTGGGGGGTGGCGGCGTGGCAGGTGGCGTTGAGCGCTTCCGGCTCCAGGCGATAAACTCTGCCGGCTTTTCCCCCTTCGGTTTGAATGGCGTCTATGATAATGGCTTGTTCGTGACCAGCCAGCAGGTCAAGAATGTCGAGACCAGCCACGCTGGCTTCCATGACGGTTATCCCGGGTTGAATAAGCTTCTCCTGAAGAACGCGGGCAACGCGAAGACCAACACTGTCATCGCGCAAAATCGGGTTGCCCAGTCCCAGAATGATTGTCTTCACTTCAGCCCTACAAATCATAAACCATAGCGGTTCTTACTTCAAGGATTAAATTTAGGCACACAAGAAAGAAGGGGACTTATTCTGTCCCCTTCCCGTAGCTTTTCAGACTAGTAATTCGTTCTTCTGGTAGTCTTCACGTTCTCCCCTGCGAGCACTATTCAGCCAGGTGCCTCTCCGCCTCACGAGCCGCCCTCTTCTCCCTAGCCTCCTTAATCGCAGCGTAGATGCCACCAACGTTGAAATACCAGACCAATGCTGCCGGGAAAAGGATGACTGGTATGGCAATAATCAACGCTACGATGAACTGCCACTCCATTTTTACACCTCCTTTCCTTATCTACACTATCAGCTTACCATTCCCCCTCTCCGTTAGCTTCCGCTGTCATGCCTAATTTCGCTTTCCGAAAACACCTAAACTAACCACACCGATTTAGCGCTTTACACCTATTGACAACTACCGGGAATTAGGTAGATATGCTTATTACTGCCAGAGGCAGCGCCTGAGGTTAAGTTGAGGCGATGGGGAAAAAGGGGTATGCTAGAGGTGAGGGAAACCACAAGGGGGTGCCACTTGGACAAAATCAAAATCCTGATTGCCGATGACCATGCCGTGGTGCGGGAAGGGACCCGGCAGATACTGGAGCAGGAGCCGGACTTGGAGGTGGTGGGCGAGGCTGGCGATGGAGAAGAGGCGGTAAAGCTAGCCGGCGAAGCCAAGCCCGATGTTGCCATTATTGACATTGCCATGCCCAAGATGGACGGCATTGAAGCCACCAGGCGTATCAAGACGCTTTACCCCGGCACATCGGTGCTGATACTAACTGCCTACGACGATGACCAGCTTGTCTTCAGCCTTCTGGAGGCTGGTGCCGCTGGCTACCTTTTGAAGAGTGTGCGCGGTCGTGAGCTTATTGATGCCGTGCACGCCGTTTACGCTGGAGAGTCAGTGCTGCACCCCGCTATCGCCCGCAAGGTGCTTAATCGCTTCGCCCGTGCTCCCGCCAAGGCAAAGGAAGAAAAAGCTGCTGAAACTCTCAGTGAGCGGGAGATGGAAGTCCTCAAGCTGGCATCCCAGGGGCTGAGCAACCAGGAAATTGCGGATAAGCTCTGTCTCAGCATACGCACCGTTCAGGCTCACCTGGGGCATATCTTCAACAAGCTCCGGGTAAGCTCCAGAACGGAAGC
>CAZHRL010000180.1:0-2829 GCA_964534815.1 uncultured Dehalococcoidales bacterium
CCTGGAAGCCGAGGGGCGCGCCTTCTGCCTCTGGCTCCTGGAGAACGCTTCCAGCCCTTTCTTAAAGGGGCTGGCGGAAACTCTGGATGAGGCGGAGATAAGGAAGAAGGTGGGGCTGGGGTATTAAATGGCGCGTCGCATTATGCACATTGACCTGGATGCCTTCTTTGTCTCCGTGGAGCAGGCGGAAAGACCGGAGCTCCGGGGCAAACCGGTGGTCGTCGGTGGCAGACCTGACCAGCGGGGCGTGGCGGCGGCTGCCTCCTACGAAGCACGTGCCTTCGGCTTACACTCCGGCATGCCGCTTGTTACCGCCAGCCGCCTCTGCCCCCAGGCTATCTTCATCGAGGGCAACTTCCCTAAATACCGCCACGCTTCCGAGAAGTTTATGAAAATCCTCGCTGATTTCTCTCCCTTTATGGAGCCGATGGGTCTCGACGAAGCCTATCTGGATGTCACCGGCTTTGAATCCCTCCACGGCTCAATCCGCCAGATGGCGCTGGCGATAAAGAAACGGGTCAAGGACGAAATCGGGCTCACTGCTTCGGTAGGCATTGCCAGCGGCAAGGTAGTCGCCAAGGTCGCCTCCGAGCTATCCAAGCCAGACGGACTGATTGAAGTGCCCGCGGGCGGAGAGCGCGCCTTTTTCGCCCCCTTGCCCATCGGTAAATTGCCGGGAATCGGAAAAAAGACAGAGCGGCTACTGAGGGGCTTAGGCATCGCCACTATAGGTGAACTAGCCAGAATGCCCTTAAGCACCCTCAAAAGCCATTTTGGTGCGTCTGGTGAGGTCTTACAGCGCTTTGCCAGCGGCGTCGATGAGAGAAAAGTGGAGCCGCCGGGCGAGGCGAAATCCATCAGCCGGGAGACCACCTTTGCCCAGGACACCCGCAACCGACCCCAGCTCGAAGCGACGCTCCGTTACCTCAGCGAAAGGGTGGGCAGTGAGCTGCGCGAGCAGAACAAGCAAGCCTGCTGTGTTACCTTAAAGCTCCGCTACGCTGATTTCACCACCATCACCCGCAGCCGTACCCTGAGCCAGCCCTTTGACGCCGACCAGACCATCTTTGAGACCGGACTCGGGCTGTTAAAGAAAGCGCTCTCTCAGGACAAACGAGCGGTCCGCCTCATCGGCATCGGGGTATCACACCTGACTAAGCCGGGCAGCCAGCTCTCTATGTGGGACTCATCAGCCTTGAAGCTGGGGCAACTCAACCGCGCCATTGACCGTATTCGCCAGAAATACGGCTTTACCGCCATCCAGACGGGGAGGACTCTGCTGCTGAAGGACATCTTCCCGGCGGATAAGGGCGGCTACACTCTGCACACACCCAGCCTCTCGCGGTAAGAGATAGGTACTATTTGCATTTGGTTTGAAATATTTAGAGGGTATTTAGATTGATGTGGAATCTAGTGGCTTTGTTAATTACACCTATAATAACAGCTATCATAGTCATCTATGCGTATTTGAGGCTTATGCATTATATAGCGAGAAAGAGGCCAGAATATATCGGTAAAGGGTTGCGGAAATGTATATCACCTAGAACTTCTTTTGCCATAGGTAAAACACAAAGTAGCAAAGGAAATTGCGCAAAGAATTAAGTCATACCAAACTATATAATCGGAAATTATCACAAGACGTATAAAGGTGCGTGTAAAGGAATTACCGTAACCATCACTCAAATTAGACTGGATCCAGTTGAAAAATTCAGTCTCAGAAAAAATGGCCATTACGAAAATGGCAAAGGTAATTACAAACACTTTAATGGATATTTTAAACAACTTTTTAGCCATATTACGCGCATTATAAAATGAGTTTCCACCAAACGCAAATAAAACCAAGAGACAACTACTGCGCCAACACCGCGCCATATCTGTTATAATTGTTCTTAATACTACTTTTAGAGGGGTGTTACCATGTGGACATGGCTCACGAGTAATGGGATATGGGTACTGGTTACCGCCACTACTTTGCTGCTCCTTCTTCTCTCAGGCAGACGCTGGATTCGAGCCAGAATCACAAAATTAGCTTCAAAAACGCCGCCCGAGACGGTGGCGACAAGGGTGAGAGTAGCCATCCGCACTGCCGGGGCGATTTTGCTGGTGATAATTGCCGTGGCGCTGACAGCAGTTGTTGTTTCCCGGGAGGGTGTGCAAGCAGCAATAACTCCGGAAACAGTGCAAAAGTGGTTTCTGGAGCACGGCATCTTTATCATCATCCTGCTGCTGGTGGGGGTGGGGCTATGGCAAGCTATCGGGAGTTTCCTGCCACCGCTGGTGCAGCGTGTCATGGCGCGCCCCGTGAAAGGACAAAGCAAACATGAAATTAAGAAAAGAGCAGACACGCTGACCGCTGTCTTCGTGGGATTAGGCAAGATTGTCCTCGCCACCATCATCGTCTTTATGATTTTATCTGAGCTGAATGTGCCTGTTGGGCCCATTATGGCTGGCTTCGGCGTCGTCGGTATTGCCGTCGGCTTCGGCGCTCAGTACCTGATAAGAGACCTCATTGCCGGCATCTTCATCCTGCTCGAAAACCAGTACCGCGTGGGGGACGTTGCCAAGGTGGCGGACGTTGCCGGGCTGGTGGAAGAAGTCAACCTGAGGAAGACGGTGCTCCGCGACCTGGATGGCATCGTTCACCATGTGCCGAATGGTGAGATAAGGGTTGCCAGCAACTACACCAGACAATATTCTCGGGTCAACCTGAATGTGCGGGTTGCCTATAAGACCAACCTCGACCACGTTATAAACGTGATAAACCGCGTGGGAGAGGAACTGGCTAAAGACGAGAAAGAATTTGTTTTTGTAGCTACCACTAAAAATACC
>CAZHRL010000181.1:0-2803 GCA_964534815.1 uncultured Dehalococcoidales bacterium
TATTTTCTCAGACATTGCCCGGGCTTTGCCAGGGCACCAGTCAGGGCAACGGTAGCGAAGAAGAAACCACTGCGCACCCCGGGAATATCAACCCAAAATTAAGATACATTATGAACTGGAACGACCTTTTAGCACAGGGCTTAAACTTTGTCGGCACGGTAAACCCGCACATAGTAATCTTTCTGTTTCTCCTGTGTTTCATCGGGGAAGGAGTGGGGTTAGCCGTCCCTTATGTGCTGGAGGCTACCTGGCTGATGGCTGGCTATCAGCTTGCCAATGGAGTCCTGAAATTCTCCGATTTAATAATCCTGGTAGTGGTGACACAGGCGGGCAGAGAAGCAGGAGCACTCGTTTTATACTTTTTCTGCCGAAGAGGCAGTACCCTGTTGGAAAAGTGCAAAGAACGCTTCAAATGGAATACGGAGGCAATCGAATCCCCGTTCAAGTTCCTGCGCAAAATAAACCTGTTATCTCCGTTTTCTGTCGCCATGGGAAGGCTCTTATGGCTCAGGTTCCCCCTTACGCTGATTCTGGCAGTCAAGCGAAAACTGAAGACGCTTTTGCTGGGTGTTTCACTATCCAGCTTAGCCTACGATGGCACCTACATCGTTCTGGGGGCTATCGTGGGGACAACAACTGCCCTGAAACCGTTTAATGTCCTGCTATATTCCCTGGCTGGCCTGACAGCGATTTATATCATCATTTTTGCCGTTAAATGTGTGGTAAGCAGCCTGAACCAGCGAAGAGAGCGCAAAACAGAGGCTCCCAAAATTTCTTAATTTGCGGGAAAAGTGATTCCTGAGGCTCAGGATTTTCTTTTTCTTCTCTTCTCAGCCACCTTGATGCGGGCAAGAGCACGGCGCAACGCTGCCTCAGCCTGAGCCGCGTCCACGGCAGGAGGATGGGTGCGCAGCCTTTCCTGAGCGCGCTGCTTGGCTGCTTCGGCGCGGGCAACATCGATTTCAGTGGCTCGCTCTGCCGCATCCGCCAGAATGATAATCCGGTCGGGGCGTACTTCCAGAAAACCACCGGAGATAACCAGGGAGAACTCTTCTCCGCCCTTCCTTGCCAGCAGCTCCCCAGCCTCCAGTATGGTCATCAAAGGGGCATGATGAGGCAGGATGCCCAGCTGTCCCTCCACCCCCGGAGCCACCACCACATCCACCTCATCAGAGAAGACCACCCGTTCTGCCGTAACAATGTCCAGCCTGATGCGAGCCATTAACTTAACCCCTACGCCCTGAGCTTCTTAGCCACTTCTACCGCTTCATCAATGGTGCCAACCATCCAGAATGCCTGCTCAGGCAAATCGTCATGCCTGCCTTCCAGGATTTCCTTGAAGCCGCGCACCGTTTCCTCAACCGGCACATACCTCCCCTCACGAGCCGTAAAAACCTCGGTAACGAACATCGGCTGAGATAAGAACCTCTGTATTCTGCGGGCGCGAGCCACCATCAGCTTATCTTCCTCGCTGAGTTCTTCAATACCAAGGATGGCAATAATATCCTGTAAATCCTTGTAACGCTGGAGCACCCGCTGCACCTCGCGAGCGACACGATAGTGCTCCTCACCGACCACGCTAGGAGTGAGAATACGAGACGTTGATGCCAGCGGGTCGACAGCGGGGTATAAGCCCTGTTCGGTGAGGGACCGCTCCAGAGCAATGACGGCATCAAGGTGCCCAAAGGTAGTCACCACACCCGGGTCGGTATAGTCATCGGCGGGAACATAGATAGCCTGGAAAGAGGTGATTGAGCCGTGCTTGGTGGAGGTGATTCTTTCCTCCAGTTCACCCATCTCGGTAGCCAGAGTGGGCTGATAACCCACCGCCGAAGGCATACGCCCCAGCAGAGCGGAAACCTCCATACCGGCAAGAACATAGCGATAGATATTATCAATAAAGAGCAGGACATCCCTGTGCTCGACATCACGGAAGTATTCTGCCATGGTCAATCCGGTAAGCCCCACCAGGTAACGGACTGCCGGCGGCTCATTCATCTGCCCGAAGACCATCACCGTTTTATCAATGACACCGGAAGACTTCATTTCATACCAGAGGTCATTCCCTTCACGCGACCTTTCGCCAATGCCAGCAAAAACGGAGAAGCCGCCGTGCTCCGTGGCAATGTTGCGGATGAGCTCCTGTATAATGACTGTTTTGCCCACACCGGCGCCGCCATAGGCACCAATCTTACCGCCCTTGGTAAAGGGAGTAATAAGGTCGAGAACCTTAAGTCCTGTCTCCAGGGTTTCCACCTTGGTCTCCTGCTCCTCAAAGGAAGGTGGTGTACGGTGGATGTGCCAGCGCTCCTTGGTCTCAACGGGGCCAAGGTTGTCTATCGCCTCCCCCATGACATTGAACAGACGCCCCAGAGTCTGCCTTCCCACGGGCACAGTAAGGGATGCCCCGGTATCAATCGCTTCAGCGCCACGCTCTAGACCGTCGGTGGAAGAGAGAGCCAGGCAGCGCACCCAGTTATTGCCCACATGCCCCTGAGCTTCGAGCACAATCTTACTCCCATCTCTGGGAATCTCGATGGCGTTATGCAGCGCTGGAAGCTCATCAGGCGGAAACTCAATATCGACCACCGTTCCAATCACCTGAACCACTTTACCCTTTGCCATGATAACCTCCTAAGCCAGAGCTGCCGCTCCGCCGGTAATATCAAGCAGTTCTTTCGTAATAGACTCCTGTCTGGTCTTGTTATAGAGGAGGGTTAAGTCCTGGATAAGCTCATTGGCATTATCCGTGGCATTACGCATCGCTACCATTCTGGCTGATTGCTCACTGGCGATGGACTCC
>CAZHRL010000182.1:0-2803 GCA_964534815.1 uncultured Dehalococcoidales bacterium
GGGAGGCTAAGTAATGCGTATCGCTATTGGCTGCGACCATCGGGGGCTGGAGCTGAAACAGTTTGTCATCAAGCTGCTTGCCGAATCTGGTTATAACTATGAAGATTTTGGCACCTATACCACCGACCCGGTGGACTACCCTGATATTGCGAAAACTGTGGCGGAAGCCGTCGCCAGAGGTGATTTTGAGCGCGGCATTCTGCTCTGTGATACTGGCATTGGCGTGAGCATTGCCGCCAATAAGGTCAAGGGGATAAGGGCGGCTCTCTGCTGCGATGCCTTCAGCGCCTGTCGCGCCCGCTTGCACAATGATGCTAATATCCTCTGTCTGGCAGCAATAAAGGGACAGGAGCCGGTGCCAGAAATCGTCAGGTCTTTCCTCGCCACTGAGTTTGAGGGCGGTCGGCACCAGCGCCGTGTGGACAAAATCAGGGCGACGGAGGCGTAGTTTTTAAGTTCTGTTTACTTTTGGTTGGTATAATGGAGGACAAGTGTAACATGTCATTGCGAGGGCACGTCAGTGCCCGTGGCAATCCCCGCCTAAGCAATGACAATCAGCATCACCCGAAAGTAAATAATACCAGTTTTTACACGTTATTGACAACAGATGCGAATTGAGTTATGTTATTCTATCGGTTGACCTGTCTGGTTTCATCCGTCCGCCGTGTCGGACGGATTTTAATTAATGAACTGTGGAGTCAGAGATGAAAAGCGATGTTATTAAGAAAGGTGTGGAGCGCGCACCGCACCGTGCTCTGCTCTATGCCCTCGGTTGCACCCGTGAGGAGATGGGCAAGCCCTTTATCGGCATCGTGAACAGCTATACCGAAATCGTCCCCGGTCATATGCATCTCATCGATGTTGCTGAGGCGGCTAAGGCCGGGGTACGTATGGCTGGTGGCATTCCCTTTGAATTTAATACCATTGCTGTTTGCGACGGCATTGCCATGGGACACGCCGGGATGAAATACAGCCTGCCCAGCCGTGAGCTCATTGCCGACTCAATAGAGATAATGGTCGAAGCTCATGCCTTTGATGCCTTGGTCTTTATCCCCAACTGCGATAAAGTCGTCCCCGGGATGCTTATGGCTGCCGTCAGGTTGAACTTGCCCGCCATCTTCGTCAGCGGCGGTCCCATGCTGGCAGGCAGAATGAGCAACAGCAGCGGGGTAAAGCATATCGACCTCAGTTCTGTCTTTGAAGCAGTAGGTAAGTTTGCTAAGGGAGAAATGAGCGAAGAAGAGGTGGTGGCTCTGGAAGAGGTTGCCTGTCCCGGTTGCGGTAGCTGTTCTGGCATGTTCACTGCCAATACCATGAACTGCCTCACCGAGGCGCTGGGCATGGGCTTGCCCGGCAACGGCACCATCCCCGCAGTGGACACCCGACGCCGGCAGTTAGCGGTGGAGGTGGGGAAACAGGTGATGAAGCTGCTGGCTGATGACCTGCGCCCGCGCGGTATCGTTACTAGGGATGCCATTCATAATGCCTTTACCGTTGATATGGCGCTGGGCGGGAGCACCAACTCCGTTTTACATCTGATGGCAATCGCCCATGAGGCTGGCGTTGATTTTTCCTTACAGCAGCTCAACCAGATAAGCGATAATACCCCCCACCTCGCTAAGATGAGGCCAGTCGGCGCCCATCATATTGAAGACCTTGATACTGCCGGTGGCATACCCGCCGTCCTGAACGAGGTCAGGGATTTACTGAAAAGGGACGCAAAAACCGTATCTGGCAAATCACTCGGTGAGATTGCCGCTCAGGGTCAGGTCAGGGACAGAAGCGTTATCCGCCCCTTTAGCGACCCTTACTCAGCCAAAGGCGGGCTGGCGGTGCTCTTCGGTAATCTGGCTCCGGAAGGGGCTGTGGTGAAGCGAGCCGCCGTTGCCCCCGAGATGATGACCCACCGTGGGCCAGCGCGGGTGTTCAATTCAGAGGAAGAGGCTACTGAAGCTATCAGGAAAAGCAAGATAAAGTCGGGCGAGGTGCTCGTTATTCGCTACGAAGGACCTAAAGGCGGACCCGGCATGAGGGAGATGCTTGTGCCCACCTCTCTCCTTTCTGGTATGGGCCTGGATAAAGAGATTGCCCTTATCACCGACGGGCGTTTTTCCGGCGCCACCCGCGGCGCCGCCATCGGGCACGTTTCTCCCGAAGCAGCCAGCCGGGGTCCTATCGCCGCTCTGAAAGATGGCGACATAATCAAGATTGATATTCCCGATTACAGGCTCGAAGTTGAACTCAGCGACAAAGAGATAGCCAGTCGCCTGGCGAGTCTCGGTGCGTTTCAACCCAGGGTGAAATCCGGCTACCTCAGATATTATACCGAGAAAGTAACATCAGCCAGCACAGGGGCTGTATTTAGTCGATAAAGCCTGGAAAGAGAGTGTGGCGATTATGAAGATGACGGGTGCTCAAATTATCTGTGAGAGTCTGGTGAGAGAGGGAGTAGAGGTCATCTTTGGCATCCTCGGTGGCGCCATTATGCCGCTGTATGACGTCTTTCCTCAATATCCTCAGCTTCGTCATATTCTGGTACGCCACGAGCAGTGCGCGGCGCATGCCGCCGACGGCTATGCTCGCATTACGGGCAAAGTAGGCGTCTGCATGGCGACCTCTGGTCCCGGTGCCACCAATCTGGTAACCGGGATTGCCAACGCTTATATGGACTCTGTCCCCATCGTGGCGATAACCGGACAGGTAGCCATACCGTTCATCGGTAAGGACGCTTTCCAGGAGACGGATATTACCGGCATCAGTCTGCCGATTACCAAGCATAATTATGCTGTCCGTGATGTGCCTT
>CAZHRL010000183.1:0-2763 GCA_964534815.1 uncultured Dehalococcoidales bacterium
TACACTGTCTACTGGCTCGCGCTTGCTTATCAGCTTGTTCGCCGGGAAGTCCCAGTCCGGGTAGCCGATGGCAATGCAGATAATCATCTGCTTGGATTGAGGTATGCTGGTATATTTTCTTATTACCTCAGGGTAGGAGATTCCCTGGTCGTTGATGCAGGTGCCCAGTCCATACTTCAGCGCTGCCAGACAGATAGTCTGCGTAATCGCGCCAATATCCAGCAGATTGAGGTCGGAGCCGATGAGCGATTTGTCCAGGGAAATGATAATGGTTGCCGGCGCGCCGAAGAAATAGAAGCCCCGCGCCAGCCACTCCGCCCGCTTTGCCTTATCCTCTCTGGTGATGCCCATCAGCTTGAAAAGGTCAATGGCGAGTTCCACCTGCCGCTGCCTGTATTTCCCTTCGTAGGGTTTGAACGGTGTCTCTGGCTGTGGTGGTATGCCGGCATTGAGTTTCACTATATTTTCTGCTTTGATTTCGTCCAGCGCTTTGCCGGTCACCACGGTGATTTCCCACGGCTGGGTGTTGAGAGTCGAGGGGGTGCGCATGGCAACCTCAAGAATTTCTCTCAGGATTTCTTTCGGGACCGGCTCCAGTTTGTATCCCCGCATACTTTTGCGCGACCTTATCGCCTCGATAACGTCCATTATTTCTCTTTCTCTTCTATTTTCTCGACCTCAATGGTGCATTCTGTTACCAGCGCGGCAAAGGCGCCGAGTGCTGCCAGCAGTGGCGCTGCCAGAATCCCTATGGCGGCGGCCGGTGCGCCTAGCGAAAGCGGAATCTCGAGCACCGTGCGCCTCTGGTGGATGACACGTACCTTTCTGATGTTGCCTTCGTGGATGAGCTGCTTAATCTTCTCCACCACCTCGCTTCCAGATACGGTGAACTTTTCACTGGTAGCCATGGTAACCCCCTTTTTTACAGACAGTTGCTCATATTAAACAGGTAGCCTTCTCTGATGTCAAATGTTGCTTATTGAGATTGTTTACCAACATCATCACGCCCCGTCAACGCACTCGGGCTTCTGTCTGGTGAGTTGCTAAACGACCTCGATTATTGGACCGCCTGGCTGCTATCGATGATTTGCTATTTCGTGGTATACTGATGGGCGTAGCAGGAGGTTGATTTGATAGGGAAGGACTTACTCTCTGTAGCCGACCTGAGCAGTGAGGAAATTGAGGCACTCCTCTCTGATACCGTGGATATGAAAGCCATGGGGAGGAGCACCGTCCTCAGCGGGAAAACCCTGGCATTGCTGTTTGAGAAGCCTTCGCTGCGGACGCGGGTCAGCTTTGATGTTGCTATGGAACAGCTGGGAGGGCATACCATTTACCTCTCTCCGGCAGAGGTGGGGCTGGGCAAGCGTGAGTCCGTTGCCGATGTTGCCAGAGTGCTCAGCCGCTATGTGGACGTGATTGCCGCCCGCACCCTTTCTCACCAGATGGTGGTTGACCTGGCGGATTACACCGATATTCCGGTGATAAATGCCCTTTCTGATTTGGAGCACCCCTGTCAGGCGCTGGCGGACATTTTCACCATCTATGAGAAGAAGGGGAAGCTTGAAGGCTTGACACTAGCCTACGTTGGCGATGGCAATAACGTGGCTCACAGCCTGCTTCTGGCAGCTTCCCTGACCGGAATCAACTTCCGCATCGCATCTCCGGCGGGCTATCAGGTTCAGGAGAAAATCCTGCGTCTGGCTCAGCAATATGCTGAAAACACCGGCGCTGAAATATTCTGCACCGATGAGCCGCGTCTGGCAGTGAGCAGTGCCGATGTAATTTATACGGATGTCTGGACGAGCATGGGGCAGGAAGCGGAAGCGGAGCAGCGCCGTCAGATATTCGCTCGCTACCAGGTGAATGAAGAGCTTCTCTCTTTAGCTGAAGAAGACGCCATTTTGATGCATCCCTTGCCTGCGCATTATGGGGAGGAGGTGGCGGAGGGCATTTTAGACATCCCGCAATCTGTGGTCTTTGACCAGGCAGAGAACCGTCTGCATGTGCAAAAGACGCTGCTGGCGAAAATGCTGGGCGGACTGGATATGCCGCTGCCCCGCTATTGAAGGGCAATCTATCTCTTACTCTTCAACTCAAAAATCAGTCTTTCTCAAACATTGAGGTAGCTGGAGGTGGCTGTGCCCCAACCTGTTGTGGCTATTATTGGCAGAAAGAACGTCGGTAAATCTACTCTCTTGAATCGGCTGGCAGGAAAACAGATAGCGATTGTCGCTGACCTGCCGGGGACTACCCGCGACCGCATCTTTGCTAGTGTTTCCTGGCAGGGGCGGGAGTTTACTCTGGTCGATACCGGCGGGCTGGAGCCGGAGCCCGAGACGTTCATTGACCAGCGGGTGAAAGAGCAGGCGGAAGAGGCAATCGCTGAGGCTGACGTTATTATTTTTCTGGTCGATGCCGAAGACGGCTTGTTGCCCACCGACCGGGAAATCGCCAATATACTGCGCCGGATGGAAAAACCCCTCATAGTCGCGGCGAATAAGGCGGATAATCCCAGGATGGAAACCGCAGCCGCAGAGTTTTATCAGCTCGGACTGAGGGACCCCGTGCCGATTAGTGCCCTGCATGGTCGAGGCATCGCGGTGTTGCTGGACGAAATCATCTCTCTGTTGCCTGCTCCAGCGCCCGTCGCAGCGGAACCGCAGAGGATAAAAGTGGCTATTGTGGGCCGGCCCGGCGTGGGTAAGTCAATGTTGCTCAATGCTCTCCTTGGCGAGAAGCGGGCTATTATTGGTGAGACCC
>CAZHRL010000184.1:0-2741 GCA_964534815.1 uncultured Dehalococcoidales bacterium
AATACCCTTTGGGTGCCAGCCGAAGTCGCCCTTGCCATTTTTAGAGAGGGTGTCCAGAGAGAGCTCGCCAGCCAGCGCACCGAAATCTTCGCCGTTCTCCAGTCTTGCCTTGACCTCTAAAGCCTGTTTTTCGCTTTCCTGGAACATCGCCATCACCTGCACCTGCTGCGCCGACTTCGGCACCTGCTGCTCAAAGTATTCGTCGCGCAATTTGTTCACCAGCAACTCTGTGCGGACTAAATCCAGATAGACCCGACTCTTGGGCAACTCACGCTCTTTAAGCTCTTTCGCCACTTCTTCATCAGTGATGACGAATCCCAGCTTGGCCGCCCCCTGCCTCATTAATTCGCTCTGCTCGATATTCCCCGTAATTATATCAGCAAAAGTAAAGAGGGTAGTGCTGGGGTAAACCTGCTGATAGTACTTCAGTGTCTCAACATAATAGTCCATATTGAACTCAGTATCATTTACTTTAATCACCGTTTGATGGAGCGGGCGATAGTCGCTTATATACCAGCCGATGCCCACCAGCGCCAGAACAAGGGCAATAATGCCCACCCCAATGGCAAAAATGAGGCGCCGTCTCTTTTCCTCTCGCTGCCAGTGGGAAATCTGCTGCTTGGTTGGTTCACGTCTGGGTTTTTCTAATTTCTTCTTAGCCAAAAGCTACCCCCTTCAATAAAATGAGCGAAATGCTATACATTTATAGCGCAAAAGCAGGATACTTTTCAAATCTGTGGGTTTATTTACAAACCCTAACCCCCTCCCTAAATCTCTCCCCCACATCTAGAAGCCAAAATACCTTCTCATTTTTGGGGCTTTCTTCTCAGGAAGAAGTCGAGGCTTGCCACTTCGCCCACGCCCTTCAGAGCAGAGACCATACCCACCATAACGCTGGCGAGGAACTTTTTGGGGAAGGTGCTCAGGGAGATGGGTGTCCTGTTGACGTAGAGGACAGTCCGCTCCCGCTGCGGCTTGATGAAGCCCTCCTCCAGCAGGTCAGCCAAACCTGTGACATCATCCAGAGGGAACTGCCGCACTCTGGTCTCCAGGGGTTCGTCGGTAGCTATGGCGATGAGTTTTCTCACCGAGCTGAGCGGTGGTCCGTTTTCTTTGCGGTGGACTGCTATCTTGGGCGCACTGCCCCGCTTGAAGCCCTCGGTCAGGATGATATCGTAGTCCTCTCCGAAAAGGCGGACGACTTCATCGAGACTGATTTCGGCTGCCGAGGGCTGGATAAAGAGGAGACCATTGGGGGCGCTGACGACAGTAGCCTCACTGCCCGCCCGAATGTGGCGCCAGCTATCCTTCTCTGGCTCATCAAGTGTTGGCTCGTGCACCGTGTGCTTGATGGTCGCCACACGATAGCCCCGTGATTTCAATTCCCGAATCAGTTTCTCCAGAAGGGTGGTCTTGCCCGATTTTGACCGGCCGACAATAGAGACTACAGGCGGCATTTTTGTCCTTTCTACACTAGAAATTCCATCTATATCCTACTATTTTACCGTGCCTGAGACAAACGCTGAGATGAAACCCCTATTTAGCAAACAGAAACCAGCAGAAAACGAAAGTTGAGCCTGTTCCCGCAATCAACTTGAGATGGTAACAACCTATCCCCCTGCCCCCTTTCCTTGTTAGGAAGGGGGCAGCTTCATTCTTAGGGCACTCTGTTTCACGTCAAGACCAGACAGGACCGACTCACTTCAGCAGAGTCAGGCGGAGGACACCCTTAAGCTGGGGGAAGGTGGCTCCCTGGCTGACACAGCGCAGCACCAGCTCCGGGTCGACAACTTTGGTGCCGCAAACAGCGTCGATACCGTGGTCGAAAAGCACCGGCGATAAGGGAGCCGTGCCCCCGAGAACAACAACATAAGCCCCGGCACGGCAGAGGCTGAGCAAAAACTCAATGGTATGGTTGGTGAAAGCCGTGCCCGTGATGCCGACCACATCCGCCTGGGGGATGAGTTTCTCTGCTTCACTTTCAGCAAAGTCGCCTTCGCGGGGACGCCTCTCAATAACCCAGAGTTCCTTCGCCTGCTGGCGGAGCTCAGGCACAAAGGGAAAGTGCCCAACGAGAGCGAGCCTTTTGCCGCTGCTCTTCTCGATGAGAAGGTCGCGTCCGTTCAGATTGAGACATCGCTCCTCATCAATGTCGAGGAGTGAGTTAAGGGTTGCCATGCCGATAGCGGCTTCAAGAAGACTGGAAGAATCCACCAGTCGAGCTACGGCTAGCGCATCCTTACCAAGTAGCTCTCCCGCCTCCCTGACCGGTGTCTTCTCGCGATGCTGGCTATAATCGTAGGGTGTGGCGGCAATGCCGCAGTTGCCAGTCAGCACCGCGGTTTGAAAGGGACCGAGGCGCATGTCACGCACTACTTCTCCACGCCTCAGCGTTGCCAGCATATCTTCCAGGATTTTCATCACCATTATTATACATGCTAAGCTACGAGAAAGGTATGGTAGACAAATGTTAGCAACCTATCCCCCTGCCTCCCTTTAAGGTATTTCTTAAGAGAGATTGATAGCCAGAACAAAACAGCATCAGCTTGGCAAAAGGTGCGGGGATAAGCTATGCTTAGAGCCAGGGACAAATCAGAATGAAGGCAATTATTCTGGTGGGCGGCAAGGCAACCAGGTTGCTACCTCTCACCGATAACAGACCTAAAGCTGTCCTGCCCGTGCTCAACACACCATTTCTCGAATATGTCATCCGCCACCGCAGCAGACACCAGATACAAGAC
>CAZHRL010000185.1:0-2659 GCA_964534815.1 uncultured Dehalococcoidales bacterium
AATAGCCTCCCGATTTGAAAGACTAGGGTGGCGACCAGCCAGGCGACGGTGGTGTTATTGAAGACGCTGAAGGCTGTCCAGCGCAGGGAGCGTGTCTCGCCCCAGATGGTGGCGATGGTAGCGGCGCAGGGGATGTAGAGGAGACTGAAGACCATGAAGGCGTAGGCGGTGAGTGGTGTCCAGCCCAGTTGCGTTGTTAACGCTCCACCCAGTATTCCCTGTTCCACGGCGAAGATGGCGCCCAGTGTGCTCACCACAATTTCCTTGGCGAAGGTGCCCAGGAGCAAGCTGACCGCTGCCTGCCACTGACCAAAGCCGGCGGGAGCGAAGATGGGGGCAATAAAGCTGCCAATGCGACCAATGACGCTTTCGGTGCTGGCATACTGGACTCCCCAGGGCAGGCTGCCCAGCAGCCAGACGAGCACTGCCGCCCCGAAGATGATGGTCCCGGCTCTGGCTAAGAAGGATTTTCCTCTCTCCCAGGTGTGGAGCAGCACACTGTTGAGGGTGGGCAGGCGGTAAGGCGGCAGCTCCATAACAAAGTGGCTGCTTTCCCCTTTGAGAATGCTCTTGCGCAATATCAATGCCATAATGATTGCCACAACGATGCCGATGAGGTACATGGAGAAGACCACCAGCCCCTGGTAGGCAGGGAAGAAAGCGCCAGCGAGGAGAACGTATATGGGAAGCCTGGCGCCGCAGGACATGAAAGGAGTGACCAGAATGGTGGTCATTCTGTCCCTGGGATTCTGTATGGTGCGGCAAGCCATCACCCCTGGTATGTTGCAGCCAAAGCCCATCAGCAGGGGAATGAAGGAACGACCGTGAAGTCCAACGCGGTGCATGAGCTGGTCCATAATAAAGGCTGCCCGCGCCATATAGCCGGAGTCCTCCAGAACAGCGATAGCAATAAAGAGAAGAAAAATGGGCGGAATGAAGGTAAGCACCGAGCCCAGACCGCCGATGACGCCGTCAGCCAGCAGCGACCCCAGCCAGTCTGGCGAAATGCCTGAGGCATACCCTCCCAGCCAGCTGAAGAGTCTGCCCATCCAGTCCATCAGTGGCGTCGACAGGATGAAGACGAACTGGAACATCAGGAACATCAACCCCAGAAAGATGGGGATGCCTGCCCAGCGGTTGACTACCACTTTATCGATGCTGTCCGAAAGGGTGAGGCGCTCCATGGGCGGCTTTTTCAATATATCTTTGACTAGCCCGCTGATGAAGCCATACCTGCCATCAGCAATCACTATTTCGGCGTCATCCCGGTAGATGCTCCTGAGATGGGCAAGGCTTTCGTCTTTGGCTTTCACTATTTCTTCGCTTATTGCGTCCTTCAGCCTCTCAAATTTCTTGATTATTTCCTCGTCTTCCTCAAGGAGCTTTACTGCCAGCCATCTGGGAGAATAGTGCGCGGCAAGAGGGCTCTGGGAGATGAGCTTTTCCAGCCGGTCAATCTCATTCTCCACCTCACGACCGTAGTCGATGCGGACGGGTGTTACCTCCGGTCTCCTTTCCGCCAGTTTCACCACTTCTTCTAGCAGCTTTTCAGTGCCACGGTTGCGGCTGGCGACCATGGGCACTACCGGCGCACCGATTTCACGGGAGAGGGCAGCAATATCAATCTGGTGCTTCCTGGACTCAGCGATGTCCATCATGTTGAGAGCGATGATGAGCGGCGCCCCCATTTCCAGAAGCTGGAGGGTAAGATAAAGGTTTCGCTCCAGGTTTGAGGCATCGACAATGTTGACCACAGCATCTGGCTTTTCCTCGATGATGAAGTTCCGGGCAACCACTTCGTCGGGGGAGTAGGCGGTCAGGCTGTAGACGCCGGGGAGGTCAACCACCTTGATGAGGTGCCCCTGGTAATGGCGTGTCCCCTCCTTTTTCTCCACGGTAACGCCGGGCCAGTTGCCCACGTGCTGGTGAGCCCCGGTCAGGTTGTTGAAGACCGTGGACTTGCCTGAGTTGGGGTTACCCGCCAGCGCGATAGTGATTTCTCTGGTCACTTCTCCACCTCAACCAGAATCTTCTGCGCCACACCATGGCCCAGCCCGAGCCTCGACCCCATCAGGTCGATAATGACCGGGAAATGCGCCTGATTATTAATAATCCTGATGGTGACGCCAGGGATAAGTCCCATATCAGCCAGTCTTCTCTGCAGACCCCACCCCGCCCGTACCGCGCTCACTTTTGCCGACCTGCCCGGTGTGACCATCGTCAGCGGTATAGTTTTCTCTGTCATTCTGTTTTCCTTTTCCATCAAATTCGCCACCACTGCCCACACCCCCTAAACTAGATACGAATGCCACCCATTTGCAACAACCAAATCAAAAAATTTATTTGCTGTCTTTAGCACAATCGGAGCAGTAACCGGTCATATTGACCTCGATGCCAGTGACTGCAAATTTATGCTGACGGGCAACGTCTTCCTTCATTTTCTGGCTCAGCGGGCAGGCAAACTCAATAATTTTACCACAGCTCAGGCAAACCAGATGGTGATGCCACGTTGGTTGCTTTATCTCATAATGGTGATGAGTCTCATTAAAGTGAAGCTCATCAATTAAGCCCCGCTCCTTGAGCTTCTGTAGCGTCCGGTAGACAGTGGACGGACTCATGCGGGGATGCCGCTCCCGGGCACGACGGTAGACTTCATCAG
>CAZHRL010000186.1:0-2657 GCA_964534815.1 uncultured Dehalococcoidales bacterium
GCCTATCCGACTGCCCATGCGTTTTGGGACCACCGGCAAAATGATGCCGCTTGACCACGCCGGCAAAGCCCCGACCTTTTGATATTCCGGTAACATCAACCAAATCGCCCGCCTTAAACAGGCTGACGTCAATCTTCTTACCGACCTCAATCCCCGCGGTATCGTCCACTCTGAGTTCCCGCAGGTGCTTGAACTGTCCCAGCTTCTTAAGATGTCCCTGCTGCGGTGAGTTAAGCTTTTTCGCTTTGCTAAAGCCCAGCTGGATGGCATTATAGCCATCGGTGGCGGTGGTCTTCACCTGCACCACGGTGCAGGGACCTGCCTCGATGGCGGTTACTGCCTCCACCTCACCGTCATCCCGGAATACCCGGGTCATGCCTAATTTTTTACCGATAATTCCCTGTACCACTGAACTATCCACCTATTTTTAAACAAACCAGACCATTATCTCACTTTTAAATTTTAATATCAATCTCTACCCCATTTTAATATCAATCTCTACCCCTGAGGGCAGGTTGAGGGTAGTCAAAGCATCTATTGTTTTCGAAGTTGTCTCCACGATGTAGATAAGACGCTTGTGCGTTCGAATTTCAAACTGCTCCTGCGAGTCCTTGTCGATAAAGGGGGAGCGGATGAGACTGTACCTTTCGATGCGGGTGGGTAGCGGCACCGGTCCGGAAACAACTGCTCCGGTGCGTTCGATGGCGCTGACAATCTGCTCCGCCGCCTGGTCGAGCACCCTGTGGTCGAATCCCTTGAGTTTAATGCGAATCTTCTGTTTAGCCATATTTACCACCTATAACCTTATCTGTTATCTGACTGGCTAACTCGGGCGGCAACTGCCGGTAGTGATAGAACTCCATGGTATGGGTTGCCCTGCCCTGAGTCAACGACCTGAGGATTGTAGTATAACCAAAGGTCTCCGCCAAGGGTATATGAGCATAAATAATGGAAGTTTCACCGCGTGGCTCAATATTGACGATATGACCTCTCCTCGAATTGAGGTCGCTGATAATATCGCCGAGAAAGGCTTCGGGTGTTACCACTTCCAGTTTCATCACCGGCTCCAGAAGAATGGGCTTTGCCTTCATCACGCCATCCTTCAGTCCGATTGAGCCTGCCATCTTAAAGGCTAATTCCGAGGAATCAACCTCATGATAGGTGCCATCGTAGAGGATAGCTCGAACATCCACCACGGGATAGCCAGCCCAGACCCCGCTTTCCATTGTCTCTCTGATGCCCGCCTCCACCGCCCGAATATACTGCCTGGGCAGGGCGCCACCCCGCACACGGTCAACAAACTCAAAGCCATGCCCCCTCTCCAGAGGCTCAAGCTCAAGGCAAACATGACCGTACTGTCCCCGTCCGCCACTCTGCTTGATGAAGCGACCCTCAACCTTTACCGGCACCGTAATCGTCTCGCGGTAGGCGACTCTCGGCTTGCCGACCTTTGCCCCCACCTGGAAGTCGCTGAGCAGCCTGTTGACGATGACATCCAGATGAAGCTCACCCATACCAGAGATGATGGTCTGTCCTGTTTCCTCGTTGTAGGTCACTTTGAAGGTGGGGTCTTCCTCAGTCAGCTTTTGCAGAGCCTCGCCAAGTTTGTCCTGGTCAGCCCTGGTTTTTGGCTCAATGGCGACGGAGATTACCGGCACGGGGAAGAGAATGGATTCAAGAAGCACTGGCTGAGAGAAATCACAAAGGGTGTCGCCAGTAAAGGTATTCTTCGAGCCGAGGGTAGCCACGATAGCGCCGGTATCAGCCTCGGTTATCTCCTCACGATGATTGGCATGCATCAGTAACAATCGTCCGATACGTTCCTTATTATCCCGGGTTGAGTTATATACCTGCTGTCCCGCCGCCACCTGGCCGGAATAGACTCTGAAATAGACCAGTCTGCCCACGAAGGGGTCATGGACTGTCTTGAAAGCCAGGGCGGCAAAGGGAGCGTCATCACTGGCAGGGCGGGTGACTTGCTTCCCCGTCTTGGCATCGATTGCTTGAACTGGTGGCATGTCCAGCGGTGAGGGCAGATAGCTGACCACAGCATCCAGCAAAAACTCGATGCCTCTATTTCTCAAGGCACTGCCACAGAGTATGGGCACCAGTTTGCTGGCAACAGTCGCCTTCCTTACGGCAAGCCTCAATTCACCAGCAGTTATGGTTCTGCCTTCAAGGTAAGCCATCATAATATGGTCATCACATTCCGCCAGCTTCTCAATAAGCTCGTGATAATACCTGGCGCATTTTTCCTTCTCTGATTCAGGAATAGCTACTTCAATCGGCTCGGAATCGGGGTCGCCAGCAAAGCGCCAGGCTTTGTTCTCCAGAAGGTCAATAACTCCCTCGAAGGAGGGCCCACTACCCAGAGGCAATTGCACCAGCAAGGGGTTAGCCCGTAGCCGGTCTTTAATTGTGGAGACACTGTAGAAGAAGTCGGTGCCTTCCCTGTCCATCTTATTGAGGAAGCAGATGCGAGCCACATGATATCGGTCCGCCTGCCGCCATACCGTCTCAGACTGCGCCTCGACGCCCGATAGAGCGTCGAAGACGACCACGCCTCCATCCAGCACCCTGAGGCAGCGCTCGACCTCAGCGGTAAAGTCCACGTGTCCCGGCGTATCAATAAGGTTCAGCATGTACTTCGCACGACT
>CAZHRL010000187.1:0-2642 GCA_964534815.1 uncultured Dehalococcoidales bacterium
AGACTCAGTACACAATCGCGGCGTTGGTGTACCGGTTACCTGTTCTATGAAGGGGCAAGGGGATAGGGTCATGCATAAATGTCAAAGAGAGTAGAACCCAGTTCAAGGCTCTATTTTCAATCGTTCAGCGATTATGTTACAATACATAATAAATTCGTAGTGAGGCTTAGTGGTGAGAAAAGCGATTGACAATTTCCTGAACTATCTCACTGTTGAGAAGGGTTTTTCCGGGAATACTATCTCCGCATACCAGAATGACTTAAACCAACTGGCTGAATTTGTTGAGAAAGAGGCGGCGAAACGGAGCACCATGCCTTCCTGGGCTGGTTTTGGTCGGCAGGGGATGCTGCGGTATCTGCTCGAACTCAAGGGAAAAGATTACTCGACAACCACTCTAGCCCGCAAAGTCGCTTCAGCTAAGTCCTTTTTCCGGTTTATGGTGGCGGAGGGGGCGATTAAGGAAGACCCGATGCAGAACCTGGAGTCGCCCAAGGTGAAGAAGGCTTTGCCCCGACCTATCTCATACAGTCAGGCGATGCGCTTGCTGGAGCAGCCAACCAAGACCTCCACTAGCCCTGAAGCAAAGAGAGATAAAGCGATGCTCTCTTTGTTATATGCCAGCGGCATGAGAGTGAGCGAGCTGGTCTCATTGAATCTGAATGATGTTGATACTAAAGAGGAGTCAGTGCGCTGTTTCGGTAAGGGACGTAAGGAGCGCATCATACCCATTGTACCTCGGGCAGCGGCAGCGGTAGCGGAATATCTCGAGGAAGCTAGACCCCGGCTGACACATAGCGAATCTGAGCGTGCCCTGTTTCTCAACCGTCGTGGGGAGAGGCTGACGCGTCAAGGTTTCTGGCAGATATTGAAGGGTTACGCCAAAAAAGCAGGGCTGGAGAGCAAGGTAACGCCGCATACTCTGAGGCATAGCTTTGCCACTCACATGCTCAGTGGTGGCGCCGACTTACGGTCGGTGCAGGAGCTGCTGGGGCACGCCAATATCTCCACTACGCAGATTTACACTCACCTTACCAGCGAACACATCCGGCGCACCTACGAAAAGGCGCATCCCAGGGCGAAATAGCATCAAGCAGGAGGTCCTAAATGCCCAAGTCACGCCATGGCAGGGGAAGACGTTCCTTTCAGGCTAAGAAAGGGAAAATAAGACAGAGTTCTCCCGCTGCGGCTGTCCCGCAGCCGCCAGCTTCACAGACCTCTGCAGCAGCCGTGCCTGTGAGAAGCACGCCAGCGACAGCACCTCTAGCCCCTACCATGCAGTACCCCTATGTTCTGGCGGAATTAAAGAGGATTGCTATTCTCGCCGGAATAGTGCTGGTGATTCTCGTGGTGCTTGCCCTGGTTTTGTCTCGACCCTAGCCATGAGTTCTCAATATGGATTTTGCAGCAGCCAGAGCCAGTCTAATTGAGCATCTTAGCGCCGAGATTAAAGACAGGCGTGTGTTGGCGGCTATGGCACGTATACCGCGGGAACGCTTCGTGCCACCAGAAGAGCAGCATTTAGCCTATGAAGATATGCCCCTGCCCATTGGCTTTGGGCAGACCATCTCTCAACCTTTAATCATCGCTATTATGACGGAGGCGCTGGAGCTTAAGGGGGATGAGAAGGTGCTGGAGGTGGGGACGGGCAGCGGCTACCAGGCGGCAATTCTGGCGGAGCTAGCCCGGTGGGTGGTTACCGTGGAGCGTCTGGCACCTCTGGCGGAGAGAGCCAGGAAGGTGCTGGATGAACTGGGCTATCGCAATATTGAGGTACATCTGGCAGAGAAAACGCTGGGCTGGCAGGCGGCAGCACCCTACAATGCCATTATCGTTACGGCTGGCGCCCCCTGTGTACCCAACGACCTTCTGGCTCAACTAGCCTTCGGTGGGCGCCTGGTGGTACCGGTGGGCTCGCGCTATCTGCAGGAGCTGTATAAGATAATCAGGCGCAAGAAGAAAAATGTAGTCTGTAATCTGGGCGGCTGCCGCTTTGTTTCTCTCATCGGGGAGAGTGCCTGGGAGGAGTCGGAAGACTACTGATTTTGTCATGGCTTAACGGAAGAAAAGAGACAAGGAGGTCATTTCATGGATTTTGGTTTGAGCCGTGAGCACGAGATTTTGAGAGACACAGTCAGGGAGTTTGCCCAGAGGGAGCTAGCCCCCAAAGCGCTGGCTCTGGATGAAAAGGGCGAGTATATTCACGATATTATCAAGAAGACCGCTGAATTGGGTCTGGTGGGCATCATCACCTCGCGGGAGTATGGCGGCAGTGGCATGGGGCATCTGGCGACGGTGAAGCCGGGCATATTCTCTCCGCAGCCAAAGACGAAGAGAAACGGTGAGACGGTAAAAGTGGAAGTGAAAGCCAGACCATCCCGACTTGAGATTGTTGAGGTTGTCGAGGAACAGGAGAAGACCGCATCGCTGGAGCAGGCGGAGGTGATTGTCGCCGGGGGGTGGGGCTTGAACTCGGTAGGCGGGTTCAAACCGGTGCTAGAGCTGGCTCAGATTCTCAACGGAACGGTGGCTGGCACACGCCCCGCCGTAGATGCTGGTTGGATTCCAGTGGAAAGGATGATAGGGCAGAGCGGCAAGACAGTGGCGCCTCAGCTTATGCTTACGCTGGGTATTTCCGGGGCGGC
>CAZHRL010000188.1:0-2636 GCA_964534815.1 uncultured Dehalococcoidales bacterium
AGCACCAGTTGCCCCAGCGCCAGGTTGGCAACACCGATTGACTTCCAGATTAAGACAAAGCCCAGCGCGATGAGGGAATAGACCATGCCTACGGTTATGCCCGTAATCACAAACTGAAGAAGCATAGCCATGCTAGTCTGATACCGTCCTTACCTTAATATTGGTGGTAACCACACCCTTCCGCCCATCGCGATAGGTTACCGGAGCCTCAACGCTTACCTCATCCTTCCCCTGATACATAGCGGCAATCAATTCTCGATACCGCTCTTCCATGAAATCCCTTCTTATTTTTCTAGTTCGAGTAAGCTCTGCTTCGTCCGGGTCAAACTCCTTATGCAGCAGGACAAACTTCCTCACCCGGGCTGGCTCGGGCAGATAGCTGTTGACTCGAACCAGGTCTTTCTTTATCAGCTCAGCGACTTCGTTCTTCTGAGATAGGTCAACAAAGGTAGTATAGGGGATGCTATGGCGCTCAGCCCATTTGCCCACCATGGCGAAATTGATATTGACCATGGCAGTAACATACTCTTTGTCCTTGCCACCAACGACCATAGCATCTTTGATGTAGGGGCTGAACCTGAGTCTGCCCTCGATATACTGAGGCGCATACTTAATGCCAGAGCTCAGCTCTCCCAGATGCTCCAGCCTGTCCATGAATATCAGGTGTCCTGCTTCATTAATATGGACGGCATCACCGGTGTGGCACCAGCCCTTAAGCAGAGTCGTGGCTGTCTTTTCGGGATTCTTGTGGTAGCCACTGAACATACAGTCGCCTCTTACCAGTAGCTCCCCCTCATCCGTCACCCTGACCTCAGTGCCCAGCGTGGGCCGACCGACACTTTCAAAGCTGATTTCGCCCTTGCCGTGGGATGAAATAAAGCCGGCTTCCGTACTGGCATAATTCTGCCTCAGTTCAATACCGATAGCATGAATGAGACGGAAGGTATCCAGGCTCAGCACCGAGCTGCCGGTGACAGCAAACCTCACCTTATTCAGTCCCAGCCTATCTTTGAGCGGGCGGAACAAAAGCAGATGGGCGATGCCGTAAAGAGCTCGCCAGAACAGATTCGGCTTCTTCCTCTGGAACTTGAGGTCGGCAACCTTGTGCCCCACCGGCAGAAACAGGCGATAGCAGAAGCGCTTCAGGGGATGAGCATCAATCATCTTTACCTGAATTTCGCTGACCAGGCTTTCCCATTGTCGTGGCCCATATATCGCAAAGTTAGGACCAGCCTCCCGGGTATCCTCGGTGATAGTTTCTGGCTCCTCAGGAAAGTTTAATCTGGCACTGGTAAGCAGATGAGGAATGGTAGCAAAGTAGCTATCCCCCACCCAAGCCGCCGGAAAATTGGAAATCAAATCGTCTTTTTCGTTTAGGGGGTAGCGACTAACAAACCCTCGGGCTGTGTTTATCAGCGCGCGATGGGTGAGCCTGGCACCCTTGGGTAAGCCGGTAGTTCCGGAGGTATAATAGATGGAAGCAATATCATCCCCTCTGCCCTTCTCCATATTCTGTTCAAACAAACCCGGGTGTGTTTTCTCGTATTCCTTGCCCAGCTTCACCACCTCGGCAAAGCTGATAAGAAGGGGGTCGTCATAGTTCTTCAAGCCCTTGGGGTCCCAGTAGATGACCTTTTTCAGCAAGGGCAACTCGTTTTTGATTTCGAGAAACTTGTCCGTCTGCTCCTGGTCATTCACGATGGCAAATTTAGCATCGGAATGGGAGGCGATATATTTCACTTCAGAGGGAATGGAGTCGACAAAGATGCCAGTGGTAATACCCCCCGCCGCCTGGACAGCAAACTCTCCCCAGAACCACTCTGGTTCATTGTCTCCGATGATGCAGACCACGTCCCCCCGCTCCAGACCTAGGCTGAGCAGCCCCAGAGAGAAGTATTTCACATTCTCATAGTATTCCTGCCAGCTAAAGCTCTGCCAGATGCCGAATCTCTTCATGCACATTGCAGTGCGCTCGTGCCATCTTTCGTAGTTGCGCTTGATGAGCTTGGGAATGGTATCCCCGCTATCCACCGGCATCATAGTAACTCCATTCTCCCCATAACAAAATACCTCCCGCTTGGGAGGTATTATATACAGACTATTCAGGCTGGACGTCTATTAAACTACACCACCCCCCCAAGCGCACTTAAGTGCGCTTGGTAAAGATGAACTCTGTTTTCCCCAACCTTTGGATAGTTACTAACATAGCAAGCTGTCTGAACGGAAGATAGCTTAGCATAATGAGGGCAGTCTGTCAACATGGGTAAAATGTGCTCAGTAAACAGGGTAACCTCTCTTTCTCCTGAAGAAGAAGCCAGCAAGGAGACCAAAGACCAGACCACCCAGATGCGCCTGCCAGGCGATACCAAGCGCTTGCCCTATGATGCTAGGGATGGAAGTAAGAAGAAAAAGACCGATAACCACCACCCAGAGGGGGAGCGGGACGGGTATCGGAAAGACAAACACCCTCAGACGAGGCATCAACACGGCAAGAGCTCCGCCGAGGGCATATACTCCTCCAGAAGCACCGACTGCTACGGCATTCGGCGGCGCCAGCCAGATAAAGAAAAGGCTACCAACAATGCCGCCGACAAAATAAACAAATAGAAACCATTTCTCACCTATCAATCTGGAGA
>CAZHRL010000189.1:0-2623 GCA_964534815.1 uncultured Dehalococcoidales bacterium
TTAAGGTAATAATCTACTATCCTTTTGACGAGGTCTTTCCAGTCATAATTCTGAGCCTTGCGTCTCCCCATAGCCCCCATTTGCTGCCGCAATTGCTCATCACTTATCAGAGAGAGCAGAGCCTGAGCCAGGGCTTTATCATCCTTCGGGGGCACCAGCAGTCCCTCAACACCATGGGACACAATATCGGCATAACCCCTGATATTGGAGGCGACCACCGGCTTGCCCATTGCCATTGCCTCAATGAGAACAATGCCAAAGCTTTCCCCACCGGTCGAGGGCGCACAAAAGATATCGGCAACCCGGTAGTAGCGGGGCAAATCGGCATAGGAGACGCGCCCTTCAAAAGCAACGTCCTCCTCTAATTTATTTCGTTTCACCCACTGCTCGTATCTCTTGCGCAGTATCAGCCCCGGACCGACAACAATGAGCCGCGAGTTGGGAATTTCTTTCTTGACTCGTTGATAGGCTTTCAGAAGGTATAGCACCCCCTTGCGCCTCTCCAGGCGTCCCACAAAGAGGATGTTGAGCTTCCCGTCACAGAATTTATCAATGGGCGGTACATCGGGCGAAAAGTGCGCCAAGTCCACTCCATTGGGGATAGTCTGGGAATCGCCGGGGACATATTTACTGGCGAACTCCAGCGCCGACTTCGATACGGCAATCCTGCCGTGAAGCTTGCGCGCCCGCCTCTTCAGCATCCAGCGGCTGATGAGCCAGCCGAAGTTATAGCCGGGCTTACCATCGAAGGCATGAAAAGTGCCTACATTGACGGTATGGGAAAAGCGGAGCACGGCGGAGCACAGCATGGGCATGAAGGGCTCGTGAAGATGAACGATATCGAATTTTTCCCTGTTGAGCACCTCTTTTATTTTGGGAGCAAGATGTAGCGAGATGGTAATCCGGGCGATAGAACCGCTGGCAGGGATGGGGCGGGGTTTGCCGATAGGGATAAAGTTGTCACCGAAAGTGGTTACAGCACGAGAAGCGGGAGCAATCACCTTCACTTCATGTCCCATTCTGGTGAGGTAATGCTCCAGACAGGAAATGTGATTGGTGACACCTCCGGGGTGAGCGAAGTCGTAAGGAGAGACTAAGGCTATCTTCACCGGTAGCTATCCAAAACCTCCTGCCCGGCTACTTGGACGATTTCTTCTTCTCCGCAGGCTCCGCAGGCTGGGAATTAGTCTTAATGAACTCCTCCACCATGCGGCGGGCTTCGTCATCCGTATACTGGATAGGTGGTGATTTCATAAAGTAAGACGAAGGAGCTACCAGTGCCCCCTTCAGTCCGCGGTCGAGAGCAAGTTTGCAGCAGCGGATAGCATCGATAACCACACCGGCTGAGTTGGGGCTATCCCAGACCTCAAGCTTGAGTTCGAGGTTAAGCGGCACATCGCCGAAGGTGCGCCCCTCCATCCGGATATGACAGAACTTGCGGTTCAGCAGCCAGGCAACATAATCGCTGGGTCCAACATGGATATTGTCGGCGCCGATGTCATAGTCCAGTTGCGAGGTAACGGAGTTTGTCTTGGATATCTTCTTCGACTCCAGGCGCTCTCGCTCAAGCATGTTATAGAAGTCCATATCGCCACCGAAGTTAAGCTGATAGGTGCGCTCCAGCCTGACGCCTCTGTCCCTGAAGAGCCGTGTCAGAACGCGGTGGACAATGGTGGCGCCAACCTGAGATTTTACATCGTCACCGATAACAGGCAGCCCTCTCTCCGCAAAGCGATTTTGCCAGTATGGTTCACGGGCAATAAAAACGGGGATGCAGTTGACCAGACCGCAGCCAGCCTGCAATATCTGTTCAATATACCACTTGGTCGCTTCCTCACTGCCGACAGGCAGGTAGTTCAGCACAACGTGGGTCTGGGTTTCCTTGAGGATTTTGATGATGTCAGCCGTGGGTCCCGGTGCCTTCTGGATTATCTGAGAAAGGTACTTACCCAGGCTATCATGGGTCATGCCCCGCTGCACCTTAACGCCGGTAGCAGGCACCTCGCAGAACTTGTAGGTGTTGTTGGGCAGAGTATAGATTGCCTCCGCCAGGTCTTTGCCCACCTTTTTCTTATCAATGTCAAAGGCAGCGACAAAGTTGATATCGCTGATATGGTAACCGCCCAGGTTGACATGCATCAACCCGGGCACAAACTCATTCGCTTTCGCCTTCCGATAGTAATAGACACCCTGGACTAATGCTGAGGCACAATTGCCAACGCCGATTATCGCCACATTAATATTACCCAAGTTTCAGTCACACTCCTTTCTTGGAATAATACCTTAGATAAGACCGAGAATTTTCACTCTACGAGTAAAAGGTGTGATTTCCTAGCCACCAATTCTGAAGACCTTGGTGCCACATTTGGGGCAGACGCCCTTTGTGGCTAGTCGTCCATTCTTCAGGGTGACCCTCTGGGCATTCTTGATTTCCACCTTCTTGCGGCATTTGAAACAATATGCTTGCATTCTTTGCCTCCCCCTTTTAACCAGTCAAAACTATATCCTTATTATAAGCAGGCTGTCAAGCCTTTTCGAAAAATCACCTTCAAAAAGGATGGACTAAAGAAAAATCTTCTCCGGCTGCCATTGTTTCTTATCCTGGCTTAGGCGCAGGACACCG
>CAZHRL010000190.1:0-2573 GCA_964534815.1 uncultured Dehalococcoidales bacterium
GAAGTCAAATTGGCAATCTTACCATCTATCACATTTATCTCCAGCTCATCGCCGTCCCCGATTTTGTCGGTGTCGCAAAGCAGGACAGGCATGCCCTGGTTTATGGCGTTCCGGAAAAAGATACGTGCTGCCGACTTGGCTAAAATAGCATCGACCCCAGACATCTTGATGACCATCGGAGCATGTTCCCGACTGGAACCCAGGCCAAGATTTCTGCCCGCCACCAAGATCGCTTTGCCTCCACCTGCCACTGACAAAGCCTTTACCTTTGAAGCAAATTCAGGCGCAGCATCCTCTAGGACATGCTTGGCCAGTTCAGGCAAGTTGCTCCTCAGATGGGCAAACCTGCCAGGGATAATATCATCTGTGGAGACATTATCCCCCAGCTTGATGGCTTTGCCTTTCAACACTAAGTCTGGCATTACACAAATTCTCGGGGGTCAGTAATTTCGCCCTTCATGACTGAGGCGGCGGCAGTAGCGGGGCTAGCCAAGTATATCATAGCTTCAGGGTTACCCATTCTTCCCTTGAAATTACGATTGGCGGTGGACAGGCAAACCTCGCCATCTCCCAACACTCCCTGATGAAGACCGAGGCAGGCAGCGCAGCCCGGCGGTAGAATAATTGCACCAGCTTCAATTAAGCTCTGGATATGGCCTTTTTCCATAGCCTGAATTAGCACCTGCCTCGAAGCTGGCGCTACAAGCAACCTGGTACCGGGGTGTCTTTTCTTGCCCTTAAGAATCTCGCCAGCCACAGCTATATCCTCCAGGCGTCCGTTAGTACAGGTGCCAATGAATGCCTGCTGGATTTTGACTCCTTTCACTTGAGCCACGGAACGGACGTTATCAACAGCGTGGGGAAGCGAGAGCATTGGCTCAAGCTGGCTGAGATTCACGGGTATGACTTGTTCGTAATTTGCTCCAGTATCTGCAGATAATGGCCTGTATTTGTCGCCCCGGCCATGCTCTCTAAGGAAGTCCCGTGTGATTTTATCGCTGGGAAACAAGCCCGCCTTGGCCCCAGCCTCCACAGCCATATTGGCGATAGTGAGACGCTGTGACATAGTCATCCGAGCCAGGGCTTCGCCCCTGAATTCCAAAGCCCTGTAATTAGCGCCATCAGCGCCAATCTGACCTATGAGATACAGGGCCAAGTCCTTGGCATAGACTCCCCGCGGGAAGACGCCATTGAGCTCAATGAGAAAACTCTCCGGCACTCGAAACCAGATTTTACCCAGGGCTAAGGCTACGGCAACATCGCTGGAACCCATGCCGGTGGCAAAAGCTCCCAAAGCACCCGCAGTAACAGTATGAGAGTCCGCACCCACAATGACATCCCCGGGATTAGCGAAATTCTCCGCCATCAGCTGGTGGCATATGCCTTCGCCGACATCGTAGATGGGACAACCCGCTTTCCCGGCGAAGCGGCGTAAAAGGATATGGTCGTTAGAAAGCTGCTGAGCGGGACTGGGAGCGGCATGGTCCAGGAATACTACTGCCTGTTGTGGCTTGGCTAGAGCTTCAAAACCGCTTTCCTTGAACTGTCTTATGGTGAGGGGGCCGGTAGTGTCCTGGACAAAAGCCAAGTCCACATCGGCGATTACAACGTCCCCGGCTTTCGCCTCGCCATGCGATTTCAGGCTCAAAATCTTCTCGGCTAATGTCTTCCCCATTCTTGTTGCTTCACTATTCTAGTCGTCCCCTCTGCTATAATCAATAACATGTCTGAATACAAGCCAAGCAATCTGGGTTCGACACCATGCGGCACCAGCATTTTCCACTGGGGCCAGCGCACCTACATCATGGGGGTGGTAAATGTCTCCCCGGATTCTTTTTCTGGGGATGGAATAGCCGATGCTGAAGAAGCTATAGCCAATGCCAAGCGATTACCCTCCGAAGGAGCAGACATAATTGACGTCGGCGGAGAATCCACTCGCCCTGACTCAACCCCGGTTTCCATCGACGAAGAACTGCGGCGGGTAGTTCCTGTTGTGGAAAAGCTGGCTACGGAGGTATCGGTACCCGTAAGTGTGGATACATATAAGCTGGAGGTAGCTCGGCAGGCTTTGGATGCCGGAGCCAACATGATAAATGACATCTGGGGACTGCAGAAAGAGCCCGCGCTGGCTGATTTAGCAGCTCAAGAAGGTATGCCGATCGTTTTGATGAGTAATCAGCGGGACTCTCCGTGCCAGGACATTATGCCTGCGGTTGTTTCCGACTTGAAAAGAGCCATCAAGCAAGCGCTAATCGCAGGAGTGCCCTGGGAGAATATAATCATCGACCCGGGCATAGGTTTCGGCAAGACACAGCCGCAAAATCTGGAGGTTCTGCACCGCCTCGACGAACTCAAAATGCTGGGCAGGCCTATCCTTCTGGGTAGCTCACGCAAGTCCTTTATAGGCTGGGTGCTCGACTTGACTCCTGAACAGAGGTCGAACAAAGTGGCGTTCGTCCCACCCGGCGACCAGCGGCTGGAAGGAACGGCGGCCACCGTAGCCATCGGCATCGCCAAAGGCGCTGATATTGTTCGAGTGCACGATGTCAGGGAGATGGCACGCGTGTGTAAGA
>CAZHRL010000191.1:0-2562 GCA_964534815.1 uncultured Dehalococcoidales bacterium
GCTGTGTGAGCAGTTTCAGGTCCTGGTCGCCGTACTCCCCCGGGTCTTTCAGGGCGATATACTCCGTCTCTCGGACGAAGTCGGGGATTTGTAAAGTCTTAAACAGCTTGACGATGACATCAAAGTCAGCGCGAGCATCCTCAAGTCTCTTTTTAATGGCTTTCAGCTCGCCCGGGTCCGGGAGTTTGGCGAATCCGCCCACCAGACAGGATAGCGGATGGGTCTTTCTGCCCGCCAGGATTTCAGCCAGATTGTAAGCCAGCTTCTTCAGGCGCAGCGCCATGACAACCACATCCTTGTGCGTCTCCACCAGCGGGAAAACGCTGCCCACGCCGAGGAAGTCGGGTGCCGCCAGGAAGAGGGCGTGCAGGACATGACTCTCCAGCAGTTCAGCATTGTAGAGGAGCTTGCGCAAAAGCAGCGTCTGCTCTGAAGGCTGGACGCCAAAGGCAGCCTCAACCGCCTGAATCGATGCCGTGGTATGGGCAATAGAGCAGATGCCGCAGATGCGGGAGGCAATGTGGGGCACATCCTCATAATACCGACCGCAAAGCATCGCCTCAAAAAGTCGGGGCGACTCAATGACCTCCCATTTCAGCTCCTCGATTTTGCCGTCTTTGGCATTCAGGATGATATTGCCATGACCTTCCAGCCGGGTTACATAGTGTACATTGACATTTACCTGTTTCACTTGGCCACCTCCGCATAGGTGTTGTAAATCTTGAATTTCTCAAGCGCCTGCTCTACCGTCAAGCCATACTTCTTCAGTATCTCTTTCTCCGAATCGATGTTGGGGTCATCCACCAAGCCACGGCAGCCCCAGCAGTGTCGACCGCTGGTGACGCAGATAGCGCCGCAGCCCGCCCTGGTTACCGGACCGAGGCAGGTCATAGCTCTTTCAAAGACACAGATATTGCCGGCCATCTTGCACTCGACACAGACAGGATAGTTGGGAATATCGGGTTTCTTACCCAGCAGCAATGCCTTGACGACCTTGAGCAGCTCGGCGGTAATCGGCGGGCAACCCCGCACATAATAGTCCACCGGGACAACGGCGTGTACCGGGCGCGCCGGGATAGTATCGTAATACTTGGCATCGTCTCCATAGACAATCTTCAGCGCTTCATCCATGGGAAGGTGATTCTTCAGACAGTTGATGCCCCCGATGCTGGCGCAGGCGCCAAAAGCCACGAGAATCTTGGCTTGCTTGCGTATCTTCTGGAGTCGGGGTATCTCTGACTCCCGGGTGATGCTGCCCTCAACGAAGGCGATGTCATAATTATCTGACTTCTCAGTCATCACCTCACGGAAGTTGACGATATCCACGGCCGCAATCAGGTCAAGGAGCTCTTCCGCAGTAAGGTTGAGGGCATCAAGCTGACATCCCTCGCAACTGGTGAAATCAAAGAATGCTACTTTCGGCTTCATTATACTGCCTCCCTCAGAGTTCTCAGTTGAGCCAGGGAAAATACTGGTCCTTCCTGGCAGACATAGACACCATTAATCTGGCAATGACCACACTTACCCACACCGCACTTCATCCTTCTTTCCAGAGACATGATGATATTCTCATCAGCTAGGTCTCTCTTCTTAAGCTCGACGATAACAAAGCGGTACATGATGGGCGGCCCCACCACCACCGCCATCGTCTTCCTGGGTTCGATTTTTACCCTGGGGATGAGGGTGGTGATAACGCCCACATTGCCGCGCCATTTCTCATCACCTTTATCCACCGTCTCCATGAATTCAAGGTCCTTGCTCTGGCTCCAGGCAGCAAGCTCATCGGTGAATAAACGCTCCGCCGGCGACCTGGCTCCAAAGAGCAGGGTGACGTTACCGAAGGAACTGCGGCGGTCGAGCACATACTGTATCAGTGAGCGCAGCGGAAAGAGGCCGATGCCGCCGGCAACAAAGAGTATATCCTTGCCCTGGAGTGCTTCCAGCGGAAAGCCGTTGCCAAAGGGGCCCCGAATGCCGACAGTGGCTCCTTCTCTGAGGGCATGTATCGCTTTAGTGACGCTGCCCACATTTCTAATCGCCAGCTGGAAGGTATCACCTCTGGTGGGTGAGGACGAGACAGAGATAGGAGCTTCGCCAATGCCGGGGATTGAGACTTCCACAAACTGCCCCGGGCGCTGCCCTAATGGCTTGCCGTCTGCAAACCTAAATTCAAACACCTTCTCTTTAGGCGTCAGGTCTCTGACCTTGACCAGCTTCGCCGAATGCGGCACGTATAACTCCGTCTGCGCTCTGGCTTCCCTCATGATACGGATAGCGGCTTCCTTCGCCCGGGCTGATTCCGCGATGGCGTTGAAAGCCTCCACCGGGCTGGCAATCTCCGCCAGACAGGCGGTAGCACACCGACCACAGCCGACACAGCCAACCACGCCGTATTTTTCCAGGATATATTTCCCCTTGCGGAACATGCGATGGCGGAAGCGGCTGGCTTTATCATGGCGGAAGTTCTCGCCGGTAGCCACCTTGGCAAAATCGACCAGCATACAGCCGTCCCAGCGGCGGAAGCGCTCTCCATCCTTCAGATTCAGCGCCACATCATCCTGA
>CAZHRL010000192.1:0-2515 GCA_964534815.1 uncultured Dehalococcoidales bacterium
TGTAGATATAGACTTTGCCTTCCTTTATTTCAACGCTTTCCCCGGGCAGACCGATGAGGCGCTTGATGAGGACCTGTTTTGGGTGGTTCGGCTGGCGAAAGGTGATGATATCGCCTCGTTCTGGCTTGTGGAGCAGATAGGTGACCTTACTGATTATCAGTCGCTGCCCGATTTGGAGAGTCGGTTCCATGCTGCTCGAGATAACCTCTGATGGCGGGAAGCTGATGGCACTCTGCATGATGAGGAAAATCACCCCCGCCATAAGAATGGTGGTGATGAGTTCGCGGAGAAAAGCTTTCAATTCCCTCAGGCTCCTTTTAATTGACTCTTCTATTCTACTCTATCTGTGTTGGGCTTTCTAGTCGAAGCAACGGCAGTTGCACTTGGTGAAAAGCAGGTGCTAGAATTGCCGCAGCATGGACTATATGGCGCAGGCGCTCTCCTTAGCTCGGCTGGCGCTGGGGCAGGTCAGTCCCAACCCGGCGGTGGGCGCTGTTGTCGTGAAGGAGGGTGTGGTGCTGGGGCAGGGCTATACTCAGCCACCCGGCTCCGACCATGCTGAAATCGTTGCCTTGAAGCAGGCGGGCGAGAAGGCTCGAGGTGGCACGCTATATGTCACTCTGGAGCCGTGCTGCCATTACGGTCGGACACCTCCCTGTACGCAAGCCGTCATTGCCGCTGGCATCAGTGAAGTCCAGGCCGCCACCATCGACCCCAATCCACGGGTTTCGGGAAAAGGCAAAGCGGAGTTAGAGCAGGCAGGCATCAGGGTCTATGTTGGTGAGCATGAAGAGGAAGCGAAGGAGATTATCGAGGCTTTTGCCAGGTATATTACTACGGGCTTGCCCTTCGCTACGGCGAAGTTTGCCATGAGCCTGGACGGCAAGATTGCTACCCGTACGGGCGACTCCAGATGGATTACCGGTGAAGAGGCGAGGCGCTACGTCCATAACCTGCGGTATATTAATGACGCCATTATGGCCGGTGTCAACACTGTTCTCGCTGACGACCCGCTTCTCACGGTGCGCTGTTGCGGCGGAAGAGGGGGCTCGGCAAAAAGACAGCCGCTACGGGTGATTGTCGACAGCCAGGGTAGAACACCGCTGACGGCACGACTCTTTACGGAGCCAGGCAAAATATTGCTGGCGGTGGGTAGGAGGATGCCGCAAGACAAGAAAGCTGCTTTTGCTCAGGCTGGTGCTGAATTGCTGGAATTGCCCTCACCGGGAGGGCTGGTGGACTTGACAAGCCTGCTGAAAGCGCTGGGAGAACGACAGATTACCAGCGTCCTCGTTGAGGGCGGCGGCACCCTGCTAGGCTCTCTTTTCGATAACGGTCTGGTGGACAAGGTGGTTGCCTTTATTGCTCCGGTCATCATCGGCGGCAGAGAGGCAAAGATGGCGGTTGGGGGCAGGGGAGTCGAGAAATTAGCGGAAGCACTCAAGCTGGAACGAGTCCGTGTGGAGAGTCTCGGCGACGACTTGATGGTCAGTGGCTATGTTAAAGCGAAGCCTCAGGCTTAGCTTTCAGGAGGAAGAAAGATGAAGATAATCGGGATTGAGGTCTTTCACATCAGGGTGCCGCTGAGAAAGCCGTTCGGACTGTCCAAAGTGCTCGGGACGTTGACTTACACCCAGCCCATTATCATCAAGGTCTTCACCGACGAAGGTATTATTGGACTGGGTGAAGCTGACCCCATGGTACCCTTTACTGAGGAATCGCCTCAGAGCATCAAGGAGTGCTTGCGACATTATCTCGCACCCGCTGTGCTTGGCACCGACCCCACGAACATTGCCGCGGTTAACGGAAAGATGGATAAAATCCTAAAGCTGAATGAGCTTGCCAAGGGCACCATTGACATGGCTTGCCACGACATCCTCGGCAAGGCAAAGGGACTGCCGGTTTACCAGCTTCTGGGCGGCTGCCTCAGGAAAGAAATCCCCCTTGCCTGGGGCATTGGCGCCGGCACTCCCGAAGAGAATGTGAAAGAGGTAGAGGAAAAGGTAACAGCAGGCAGGAAGACCTTTATGATAAAGACAGCCGGCTTGACTCTGGAAGAGGATATCGCCAGAGTCAGAGCGGTGAGGGAAGCCTTTCCTGATATCCATCTGCTCGCTGACGCCAATCAAGGGTGGGATAGGAGCAGCGCCATTCGCTTTGCCCGAGCGGTGGAGGACTGTAATATCGACTTTCTCGAGCAGCCCGTCCCTTATTGGGACATCGAGGGTCTGGCAATGATACGCAAATCAACCAGTATCCCCGTCTCCGTGGACGAAACGCTGTGTACCATTCACGACGCGGTTCGTGTGATTAAGGAGGGGGCTGCCGATGTCTTCAGCGTTAAGGCTTCCAAGAACGGCGGCATCTATAAGGCTAAACAGATATTGGATTTGGCCAAAGCCTACGGCATCAGGTGCTGGCTGAACTCCATGATTGAGGAAGGCATTACACAAGCTGCCTTGCTGCATCTCGGTGTTAGCTCGGAGAATATTTTCGACTTTGGTCAGGCGTATAT